>CAYWUN010000043.1:0-20858 GCA_964461315.1 uncultured Aestuarium sp. | reverse complement strand
CGATCTTGAAGTCGATTAGCTTGATTCCAACGCCGTGCATAACGCCCGCAAGGAAGTCGTTCACGCGCAGAGCAATCGACACGATATCGTCGAGATCTTGCTGTGACGCCCAACCAAAGGCGACGATGTATTCTTCGGGCACCAGAGGATCACCCAAAGCGTCATCCTTGTAGGAGAACTCGACGATGGGGCGCGGAAGTTGTGTGCCCTCTTCGAGACCGAGGCGTTTGGCCATGGAGCCTGCCGCATAGTTGCGCACGATCACTTCGAGCGGGATGATCTCGACATGACGGCAAAGCTGCTCGCGCATGTTGAGGCGCTTGATGAAGTGGGTCGGAATGCCAACAGCCTGAAGACCGGTCATAAAGAACTCGGACAAACGGTTGTTGAGGACGCCCTTGCCCTCGATCACGGCCTTTTTCTCGGCGTTGAAGGCGGTCGCGTCATCCTTGAAATACTGAACAATGGTTCCCGGCTCGGGGCCTTCGTACAGAATTTTTGCTTTGCCTTCGTAAATCTTTTTGCGGCGCGCCATGAGCGATCCCTCGTCTTGTCACTGTCGTTGGTGCAGTGAGTCATTCGTGCCTATAAGCCAAGCCCCCCGTCACCGCAAGAATTGCCAAGTCTGCTTTGCCCGCAAAATCAGTTAAAAGCAAAGATTGTGGGCTACTCAGGGCCACAGAGCAACAATTTGGACCTTTTGGGTTTGAAAAACACAGTGGTCCATGCCATGTGCCAGTGCAAAGCTACACGCAAAAAGGCACTTCCAATGACGAACGCGCTTTCCAAGCTCCTTGAGACTAACGATTGGCTGATGGCTGACGGTGCAACCGGCACAAACCTCTTTAACATGGGCCTGAGCTCGGGTGAGCCGCCGGAGTTTTGGAACGTGGACAAGCCCGACAACATCCGCAAGCTCTACAAAGGCGCCGTGGACTCGGGCTCTGACATCTTCCTCACCAATTCGTTTGGGGGCAATGCGGCTCGTCTAAAGCTTCACAATGCACAAAGCCGCGTTGGCGAGCTGAACCGCGTAGCGGCAGAACTTGGCCGCGAGATCGCAGACGCTTCGGGCCGCACGGTCGTTGTGGCTGGCTCTGTCGGTCCGACTGGCGAGATCATGGCTCCGATGGGCAACCTCACCCATGAAATCGCAGTTGAACTCTTCCATGAGCAGGCCGTAGCCCTCAAGGAAGGTGGCTGCGATGTGCTCTGGGTGGAAACCATTTCCGCCGTAGAAGAGTTCAAAGCAGCAGCCGAGGCGTTTGCCCTTGCTGACATGCCTTGGTGTGGCACCATGAGCTTTGATACCGCAGGACGGACCATGATGGGCGTCACTTCGGCAGATATGGTTAAGATGATCGGCAAGTTGCCGAACCCGCCGATCGGCTTTGGCGCGAACTGCGGGGTTGGTGCGTCAGACCTTCTGCGGACAGTGCTTGGATTTGCTGCGGCGGGTGCAGAGCAGCCGATCATTTCCAAAGGCAACGCGGGTATCCCTAAATACCACGACGGTCACATTCACTATGACGGCACGCCCGAGCTGATGGGCGATTACGCTGTGCTGGCGCGCGACTCGGGCGCACGGATTATCGGCGGTTGCTGTGGCACTCAGCCGGAGCACCTCGTTTCAATGCGACGCGCACTTGAAAACACGCCCAAGGGAGAGCGTCCGACACTTGAAACCATTGCTGCGAAGCTTGGCGCATTTAGCTCGGCTTCGGATGGCACCGGCGACGATGAAGGCACGTCACGCCGCACAGGTGGTGGTCGCCGTCGCCGCTAAAAAGAACAACTAAGGGCGGGGTTTTCCCCGCCCTTTTCCTTTTTAAAACAGCGAAAGCTGATCTCCGGCTTTCGATGGGACTGTGAAGAGATCACAGCGCAGCTCTTGGATTTTGCGATTAAGCCTGTGCTTATCCGTGGCAAGCTTGAACCGTTTACGCATCAGTTCCGCCCAAATCCCCTGCCCGCGCATCCGTACCATCCAGTTGCCGTCATAATCCTTGCCGCCCTGCACCTCGCGCACGCGCCCCATGACCCTCTCGGCACGATCGGGAAAATGCTCTGCCAGCCACTCCTTGAACAAAGGCGCAACCTCTTGGGGGAGCCTTAACGGAATAAAGCTCGCCGCGACGGCGCCTGCCTCGGAGGCCGCTTTAATAATCGCCTCAAGCTCATGATCTGTAAGCGCTGGGATCAAAGGCGAGATCATCACGCGAGTTGGGATGCCTGCCTCGCTCAGCCGTGCAATCGTTTGAAGCCGCCTTTGCGGGGCGGGAACACGCGGCTCCATCGCACGTGAGACTCTTGGGTCCAACGTCGTCACCGACACGCCCACGCGCACCAGATTGTCGCGCGCAAGATCGGAAAGAATATCGATTTCGCGCTCAATGAGGCTCCCCTTGGTCAAAACGGCGACTGGATGCCTGAAGGTTCGAAAGACGTCCAAGACCTGCCGCGTGATTTCGCGCTGTTTCTCAATCGGCTGATAAGGATCGGTGTTTGATCCGATGCAAATTACCTTTGGAACGTAACTCTTAGCCCGAAACGCCTTTTCCAATGCCTCGGCACTGTTGCTACGAGCGATCAGCTTGGTTTCAAACTCCAACCCCGCCGAATAGCCAAGATAGGAATGGCTAGGTCGCGCATAGCAATAAATACAGCCATGCTCGCACCCACGGTAGGGATTGACCGAACGATCAAACGGAATGTCGGGTGATCGGTTGTCTGTGATAATCTTACCTATCGGCTCTTCACGCACTTCGGTGCGTAAAAGCCGTGCGTCTTCCGCAATCTCCCAACCGTCATCGAACCCCTCTCGCTCAAAGGCTTCGAACCGATTGTGCGGGTTACTGAGCGCTCCGCGCCCTTTGGCTTTGGGATCAAATCGCGATTGCATAGCTCAATTTAGAACAAAAACGGAACATTTGAAAGAACCACATGATCACCCCGCGAATATTTCATTTGAACCTTCGTCGTTTCGGGTGCAGTCAAGGTCGCAATCGGCCCAGACCTTGCCCGTGATTTGTCGCAAATCGGAAATCAGGGCAGATTGCCGCATCAAAGAGAGTGACCCATGTCCGACGAAGACGATATCATCCTTGCCGACCTGAACGACGAAGACCTTGTCGCCCAGATGTACGATGACCTTTACGACGGTCTAAAAGAAGAGATCGAAGAAGGCGTAGAAATCCTTCTAGAGCGTAATTGGACCCCCTACCGCATCCTAACCGAAGCGCTTGTTGGCGGCATGACCATTGTTGGTGCTGACTTCCGTGACGGCATCCTCTTCGTGCCGGAAGTACTCCAGGCAGCGAACGCAATGAAGGGCGGTATGGCCATCCTCAAGCCACTGCTTGCCGAAACCGGCGCACCGCGCATGGGTAAGATGGTGATCGGCACAGTAAAAGGCGACATCCACGACATCGGTAAAAACCTTGTGTCGATGATGATGGAAGGCGCGGGTTTTGAAGTCGTCGATCTCGGCATCAACACCGCTGTCGAAGAATATATGGAAGCGCTGAACAACGAAAAGCCCGACATCCTCGGTATGTCCGCGCTTCTCACCACCACAATGCCCTATATGAAGGTCGTGATCGACACGATGGTCGAAATGGGTATCCGTGATGACTATGTTGTTCTGGTTGGCGGTGCACCGCTGAACGAAGAATTCGGTCGCGCCATTGGTGCAGACGCTTACTGCCGTGACGCTGCGGTTGCCGTTGAAACGGCAAAGCAGTTCATCGCTCGCAAGCACAACCAAGGCGTTGGCACGCACTAATCGGGGTCCTGACCCTAGGTATCGGACCCCGCGCCTTACTCGCGCGGGGTTTTCTTTTTCGGGAACGCAAATGCTCAATGATTTGGACTTGACCAAAGACGGACTCGAAGCCTTGGGCAAAGGTCGCGTTTTGCTTATCGCTTGCGGTGCATTGGCCCACGAGATCATTGCTCTCAAGCGCACGAACGGCTGGGATCACTTGGATCTGCAATGTCTTCCGGCGATCTTGCAC
The DNA here is from genome assembly GCA_964461315.1 of uncultured Aestuarium sp. Classification (GTDB taxonomy): domain Bacteria; phylum Pseudomonadota; class Alphaproteobacteria; order Rhodobacterales; family Rhodobacteraceae; genus Marivivens. The sequence continues at coordinate 16,842 of CAYWUN010000043.1, read as the reverse complement.
AATTCGCCCGAAAAGATCACCGACGCAGTTGCCGCGATGGTCGCAAAACGCGGCAGCGAATACGATCGAACCTTCGTGGTTTACGCGGACTGTGGAACCGGAGGCCTTCTAGAGGCCAAATGCGCGGAACTCGGCGTCCAGATGCTCAAGGGTCCGCATTGCTATTCGTTCTTCGAAGGCAACGACACGTTCGCGGCCCACGGCGAAGTGACGTCCTTTTACCTCACCGACTTTCTTGCACGGCAGTTCGACGCTTTTGTATGGAAGCCACTCGGACTGGATCGCTTTCCCGACCTGCGCGATATGTATTTCGGAAACTATGAAAAGCTTGTCTACTTGGCGCAGACCAACGACGCCCACCTTACGGCCCACGCTGAAAAATGCGCTGAACGCCTCGGCCTCGCTTTTGAGCGCCGCTATACTGGATATGGTGATCTTGCGACCGAGCTAGAAGCTGTCGCTCAAGCCTGAGCCGCAACTGACTGAATACGTTCGATCATCGCGCGCACACCGTTAGAACGCTGCGCAGAAAGATGATCGTTGAGGCCAAGGCGCCCAAGCTCTGCACGTGCATCCACCTTGACGACCTCACCGACGGTCAGACCGTTGAAGAGAGCTGCAAGCACCGCGATCAAACCACGAACGATCATCGCGTCGCTATCGCCGCGAAAGCTGAACACCCCGCCAGTCACGTCCGGCAACAGCCAAACTTGCGAGGCACAGCCGTCAACTTTGGTCGCGGGCACTTTAAACGCATCCTCAAGCGGGGCCATCGCCTTGCCCATGTCGATCACATGGCGATAGCGATCCTCCCAATCGTCGAGAAATTCAAAGGTCTCTGCAATCTCTTCAAACGCTTCGGTGGCCATGTGTTTTCCTTTCGTCTTGATCTTGATCTAGGCAACCTACCCGCAAAGGTCCAGAGGATGCTTTTCAAGTCCTGCGCTTTGGGCTACCCAAGTGCTAAGGAAATGAAAGGGAACCCTATGATCCGCCCTCTTGCTTTGCTCTTGGTAGCTTCGGTTGCAGTTTCCGGCTGCTCACGCATTTCAAATTCCAAGATTAACCCGATGAATTGGTTTGGTAGCAAGTCAGAAGCGGCAGTCGTCTACGAGCAGGGTCAAGCCCCTGCTCTCGTTCCCAGTAGCGGAGCAGCCTACTCCGACGCGCGTGGCTTGATTGATACGATTTCCGTGGTCGAGCTTGCGCGCACCCCTTCTGGCGCAATCCTGCGCGCAACGGGCGTTGCTGCGAGCCAAGGCGCTTACAATGCAGAATTGGTCTTGGTTAGCAGTGAAGGTAACACCGCCACATATGAATTCCGCGTCGAGACACCGGCGGGTCTTCAAGTTCAAGGTGCAACGGCCACGCGTGAAGTCACCGCAGCCGAAGTCATTTCCGCGAATGAACTGAAATCCTATCGGAATTTCGTGGTAAAAGGCGCGCGCAACGCCAAGTCTGCGCGCTAAGCCTTAAAGACGGATTGAAACGACTTTGTTGCCCTTGGTTGCGAGGGCAATCTTACCTTCGCAAAGCAGCAATGCGTCTTCGCCAAACACCTCGCGGCGCCATCCTTTGAGCGCATCAACATCGCGCTCACCTGCTGCAATCAGATCAAGGTCAGAGGTCGTCGCAATCAACTTTTGCGCAACGTCCTCTTGGTCGGATTTTGCCTTAAGCAGCACACGCAGAAGATCCGCCAGCGCTGGGTTCACCTGAAGCTTTTCACGCGACGTATCGGGCTTTGGCGCTTTTTCTGCGGGCATTTCCACACCCGCCTTGATTGCCGCCAGAATACCGTCAGCAATCTCGCCTTTACGCGCTTCGCGAAGAAGCAAGCGCGAACGGCCAAGGTCTTTTTCGTTCATCGGCTTGGTCGATGCGAGTTCGACCAGTGCGTCGTCTTTGTAAACACGGCTCCTCGGAATATCGCGGTCCTGCGCGAATTTCTCGCGGAACTTTGCAAGCTCCTTCACAATTGCGAGGAAACGACCAGAGTTGGTGCGGGTCTTGACCTTTTTCCATGCCTCTTCAGGATCAGACTGATAAGTCGCAGGGTCTTTGAGCACCGCCATTTCCTCGGCGACCCAACGTTCGCGACCCGATTTAGCGAGACGCGCCGAAAGGCTCTCGTAGATATCACGAAGATGAGTCACATCGGCCAGAGCATAGGTTAGCTGCGCATCGGTCAGAGGGCGACGCGACCAATCGGTAAAGCGTGACGACTTGTCGACGTCTGACTTCGCGATTTTGCGAACGAGGGTTTCGTACCCTACTTGCTCACCATAGCCGCAAACCATCGCCGCGACTTGCGTGTCGAACAAAGGCTCGGGGATGACGCCGGCATCCACAAAGAAAATCTCTAGGTCCTGACGGGCGGCGTGAAAGACTTTAACCACATCGGTATTGCGGAACAGTTCGTAAAGCGGCTCAAGCGACAAACCCTCGACTAGAGGATCAACGATGACAGCATCTTTGCCCGATTTGTCTTGATAGGCGAGCTGCACCAAACACAGTTTGGAGTAATAGGTGCGCTCACGAAGGAACTCGGTATCGACCGTCACGTAGGGACGTTTTGCGGCCTCTTCACAAAAGGCGGCAAGCGCCTCGGTCGTGGTAATCGTCTTCATGCCTGTCCGTTTCACTCTGCCGCAGCGCGCGGCGATCAAGGCTGCATAATCCAAGCGCAAGTAAATGAAAAGCCGCCCCCCTTTCGGAGAACTGCAATTCAAATCTGAGTGTCGTCTGAAATCCCCAAAACAAGGGTTCAAAGACGTAAATTAGCCCATTTTGATCGGAGTTTTGTCGCCCGAGGCAAAACGGCGCAGCACTTCGGGATAAAGCTTGTGCTCCCACTCTAATAGACGCGCAGCGAGAGTTTCAGCCGTATCGTCGGGATTGATGACAATCACAGCCTGACCAAGGATCGGCCCCCCATCAAGCTCTGCCGTTACTTCGTGCACAGAGCAACCGTGCTCTGTGTCACCCGCCTCGATCGCGCGCTGGTGCGTATGCAGACCTTTGTATTTAGGGAGAAGCGAAGGATGGATATTGAGCGTTTTACCTTCCCATGCCCGTGTGAACTCAGGCGTCAGAATCCGCATAAATCCAGCAAGGCAAACGATATCCGGATCAGCAGCAGCAAGCACGCGCCCCAGCTCAGCCTCAAAGGCCTCTCGGTCCTTGCCAAAGGCTTTGTGATCGACAACGGCTGTCGGCACGCCCAAAGCTTCGGCCTTGGCCAATCCGCCAGCGTCTGGAACGTTGGAAATCACAAGAACAGGACGCGCAGGGTGATCGCCAGTCATGGAATTGACCAGCGTCACCATATTGGAACCACCGCCTGAAATCAGGATGGCAACGCGTTTGCTCACAGGATAGAGCCCGAATAGCGTACGCCTTCGCCAGCTGTCACTTTACCAAGCACGGAAACCTGCTCGCCTTCACCGCGAAGCAACTCAGAAAGCGCGTCAGCGCGGTCAGCAGCCACAACAACGATCATGCCAATGCCGGAGTTGAAGGTCTTAAGAAGCTCGCCCTGCTCCATGTTGCCAACGCCAGCAAGCCATTTGAACACAGGTGGAAGCTCCCAAGAGGTCAGATCAATATCAGCGCCAAGCCCTTCGGGAAGAACGCGCGGAAGGTTCTCCGTCAAGCCGCCGCCCGTAATGTGAGCAAGCGCGTGCACGCCGCCAGCGCGATAAGCCGCGAGCGCCTGCTTTACGTAAAGACGGGTCGGCGCAAGGAGTGCTTCGCCAAGTGTGCCTTCAGAAAACGGCGACGCGTCAGCCCAAGAGAGGCCCGACATTTCGACCAAGCGGCGCACCAACGAGTAACCGTTCGAGTGCACACCATTCGAACCGAGCCCCAAGAGCACGTCACCCTCTTGCACACCTGCGGGAAGATCTTGACCGCGCTCCATCGCGCCTACGGCAAAGCCAGCAAGGTCAAAGTCGCCATCATGGTACATGCCCGGCATCTCAGCCGTCTCGCCACCGATCAGAGCGCAACCGGACTGCGCACAGCCCTCGGCGATGCCTTCGATGATGCGGGTCGCACTATCGAGTTCGAGCTTGCCCGTTGCGAAATAGTCGAGGAAGAACAGCGGCTCTGCCCCTTGGCAAACAAGGTCGTTCACGCACATCGCAACAAGGTCGATACCGATGGTGTCAACATTGCCGGTGTCGATGGCGATACGGAGCTTGGTGCCAACCCCGTCGGTTGCAGCCACAAGGATCGGATCGGTATAGCCTGCGCCTTTGAGATCGAACAAAGCGCCAAAGCCACCAAGACCTGACATTACGCCTGAACGCGTGGTACGTTTTGCAGCGGGTTTAATCCGCTCGACCAGAGTGTTGCCTGCGTCAATATCAACGCCAGCATCGGCATAGGTAATTCCAGTTTTACCGCTCATGGGGTCCCCGCTTGCTTGGGCTAAAGATTGGATGGCCGCTCGTTACCGCAACTCGCTCAAAAGGGCCAGTGACAACTTGACCATCTTGCGCGCAATAGCTAGTCAGGCGCTTGGGGGCCTGTAGCTCAACGGTTAGAGCAGAGCGCTCATAACGCTTTGGTTGCGGGTTCAAATCCTGCCGGGCCTACCAAATCAACTCCCCACCGCTAGCCGATTACAGCGCAATAACAATTTCGGCTTTCAGCCCGCCAAGCGCCCTGCTGTCCGAGAGCCTCAACACACCGCCGTGGATGCGCGCGATATCCGCTACAATCGCAAGGCCAAGGCCAACTCCGGTTCCTGCATTCTGATTTCTCGCCGGATCAAGCCGCGTAAAAGGCTTCATTGCTTCTTCGCGGGCCTCCGCACGAATCCCTGGGCCGTTGTCCTCGACCTCGAACCTCAAGGTCCTTTCAGTTTGCACGACTGATATCTCGACACGTGTTCCACCATAACGAAGCCCATTCTGGATCAGGTTCTCGAGCGCTCGCTTGATGGACAAAGGCCGCATGGGAACGGAAGTCCCATCAGGAAGATCGACACGACCGAGCGCAACATCTTGGCCAGCACGCACGTTCGCTTCGATCACCTCCGCCAGTAATTCTTTGGGATCGGTGGGCATTAGCACTGCGCCAGCATCTGCACGGCCATATTCGAGAAAGGCGTCAATCAGATGCTCCATGTCCGACACATCTTTACGCATATCTTCAGCTTCTGCATCATCAAGGAATGAAAGCGATAGCTTGAGCCGCGTCAAAGGCGTCCTGAGGTCATGACTGATTCCAGAGAACATAAGGTTCCTGCTCTGGTTCATTCGCTCGATCCGAGAGCGCATCTCTAAGAACGCCGTCCCTGCGGCTCTGACTTCCAAGGCGCCGGCTGGTGTATACTGACGTACCCTACCCTTACCAAAATCTGTCGCAGCCTCTGCCAGACGCGTGATTGGGCGAAGCTGGTTGCGCAAATAAATAAAGGCAATAAACGTCATCAAAAGTCCCGTGAGCACGAGAAGCACAATCAGCTGGTGTGGATTCGCGGCAGAAACCCGATTTCTGTTCGCCGATATCTTCCAAATGTCCTCGCCTGTTGCGGCATAAACGGTCACGATCCCATCTTCAGTCAAATCAACCGAACGAACATCTGGAATCTTCGCTCGCAAATTCGCGATAACCTGAACCCCTGTAAGATCGTAAAAACTCCAATAATCGCCCTCGGGTGCGGCAGCCTCATGCTGCAATTGCAGACCAAACGCATTTGCTTCTTCCGGATGCTCCATCACATAGACCGCCGCTTCAGCGAAACTGACCGTCAACGCACGGGTCATTCCAGCAAAATGCTTTTCCACAAAAGAAATCGTTACCGCGATCTGGAGAGTGATGACCGGAAGCACCAAAATCAATGCGGCTCGCCCATAAAGGCCGCGTGGCATATAAGATTTGAGCCGCTTGAAGATCATGAGCCAGACGCTACCCTGCCCTAAACGAACTTTAAAGCAGGATCACACCAGATGACCTCGCCCGATGTAGGCATTGCGCTAGACCTTGAACCCGCGCTTCGAATGATCCTTGCACCAAATCCTGGTGCACTGACCTATTGGGGAACAAACACCTATATCATCGGTGACGGACCTTTTGTTGTCCTCGATCCGGGGCCGTCGTCACATGAACACCTTGATGCGATCCTTGCGTCGACAAATGGCGACATCAGTCACATTCTCGTCAGCCACACCCACTCAGATCACTCCCCACTTGCACGTGAATTGTCAGAACGGACAAAAGCCAAAACATTTGCCTTCGGGACGTCCCGCGACGGGATGAGCTCGGTCATGATCGCGCTCGAGGCCAGCGGACACGGTCAAAGTAGTGAAGGCTTGGACCATGATTTCGTTCCTGATGTCAGGCTGAGCGATGGTGACTACATAGACACTCCGGCAGGTCGGTTCACCGCGATCCACACTCCGGGCCATCTGGGAAACCACCTGTGCTTTAAGTGGCAAGATGTCATCTTTAGCGCGGATCATGTGATGGATTGGTCAACGAGCCTTGTCTCTCCGCCCTTTGGCGACCTCACAGATTTCATGGCCTCTTGCGAGAAACTTCTTGATCATCCCGCGCGCCGCTACTTTCCGGGGCATGGCGCAGCAATCGAAAATCCGCACACACGGCTCCTAGAACTGATTGATCACCGCAAGATGCGCGAAACCCAAATATTGGGCGCGCTCGAATCTGGACCGAGCACGATTCTGAACCTCACAACCCGCCTTTACGCAGATGTCCCCCCACATCTTCACCCCGCAGCCGCACGCAATGTCTTTGCGCATCTCATTGATTTGACGCAAAGAAATAGATGCACAGCGTCAAATCCCCTTAGTTTTCAGTCTATTTTTCAACTCGCCTGAAGAAAATTCAAAATCGTTGATTTTTTTCGCCAAAACCCTCTTGCAGCTCCAAAACACCATAGCTATACACCCACACATGTTCCGGCGTAGCTCAGCGGTAGAGCAGTTGACTGTTAATCAATTGGTCGTAGGTTCGATCCCTACCGCCGGAGCCATAATCCACTAAATTGCTGCTTATTTCCAACGTATGTTGGTTAATAAGCGCAATTGTGGTACACAGATGCAGTACACACACGGTACACAGAGACCGAAAATGACTGCAAAACTCTCCTACCTTAAACGTTCAGCTACTGGCTTCTTCTCATATCGTAGAAGAGTTCCAGCTCACTTGCGCAAAACGTTAGGAAAAGCAGAGTGGAAGGTCTCATTCCACACTAAAGACGAGCGCTTAGCCCATCGTCTCTGGATAGAGACAAATGACGCCTATGATGAAGCATGCCGACTGGCTGAACTTGCACAGCAGAACAAACTTCGCAGTCAAAGTGAAGTTTTGTCGTTCGCAAAGTCAAACGCATCTAGGTTTGGCTTTTCACCAGACCTTCGCCCAAAACCACCAACTGTCCGTGATCCAGCGCTTTGGGACAATTACGACAAGGAAATTGGTAAGTGGAATCACCACATAGAAGTCGTGGAAGACCTCTTGCTTGATCGGCTCGACACCGAAACTACCGACTACCTGCAAATGGAAAAGGATTACGCCTCAGGGAAGTGGGCACAACGAGGGTATAACACCCCACGCAAATCTTCACCCAATGAAGCCCTTATTGACGTTAGCTTACAAATAGCTTCGGGCCATCTAGACGTCTCAATGGAACCCACATTGGACGACGCCCGTCAAAATTACATCCGTGTTGGTGAGCAAGACAAAGAACGCTCCCCCCGAAAGCAAAACAAACAAAGAAACGACATAAATCGAGTTTGCAAAGTAATCGGTGAGGCTTTTTCAGGTTCGAGCACCAAATTGTCAGCTTTAGATCGCCAGCAAATCAGAGCTACAGTCTGGTCTGCATGGCCAAACGTGAGCACACGCAATCGCTACATCAATACACTGAATGCAATGATCAATGCTTGGAATGCCGAGCACTCGGAGAGTGTATTCAATCCCTTTAAAGGCTTAACTAACAAGAAGGCGGAACAGCGACGAGCAGAAGATCGACATCCTTTCACGCCGAAGCAATGGCATTCTTATATCAAGACACTCGAAGCATATAGCAATGAACAAGCACGTTTAATCGGCCTCATTATGACCTATACAGGTTGCCGAACTGAAGAAGCTTCGGGCCTTGAGGTCAGAGATGTAAAGCTTACCGCAGAAGTCCCTCATTTTGTGTTTAGAGATAATGACATCAGAACACTCGACAAGAAAGGCTTAGATAGAGCTGTTCCCATAGTTCCTAAACTATTGGCACATCTAGAAAAGTACGACGCACCCTCAGAAAGCAATGCCGCCTATTTCCCAAGGTATGGCCACGACAATGGGCCACCCACAGTGAGCGCACTTTTAAGCAAGCAAATTCGCAATACTATGAAAATCGGGGATACCAGAGTGGTTCCCTACTCTACTCGGCACACATTGCATGACATGATGAGCATTGCTGGCATTCCAGAAAAGCACCAACAATACCTTGTCGGGCATAAGACTAGAGCCTCCAGCATGGTGCACGATCAGTATGGCACCACAATGCCGCCCAAATTCCTTCTAGATAGTCTAGTTTCCGCACTTGAAGTCGAAGACTGGGGCTATTTTGAAGATTAAGATATTGCTTCATGACCACTCTTTCCAACATCCAGAGCAATCACCTGTCTATTCAATGTCGGTGTGGTCACCATTCGATGTTGGGTGTCTCTGACTTGATGCGAAAGTTGTCAGGCGACACAACAGTACAACAGGTACAGCAGAGGGTCGTTTGTCGTGCCTGTGGCCTTAAGGGAAAGAATGATGTGAGGATACTTTACGTCGCAAAGCCGCAGCTGCTTCAGGTGCCAATCCTGAAGGTGTGACGAAGATCATTGGTTAAGATAGTTCGTCATTTCGAGAGACCAGGGCATCAAACCTTTTCTTTGTCTTGGATTCCGAGGGTGAAACGAGGGCGAACGGAATCCCCTCACCATAATCTGGAGGGTCCCAAACCTCTAGGAGGGCCGTGTAGCCCCCGAGTACAATCAAGATGAGGAACAAGTAGCCCAAAAGAAGTTGGGCTTCAGGGAGCGGCTAAGGGCTTCTGTGATCATCCGTTTAGTATACGATGAACTGACATTCGGCTTATGTTCATCGCCTCGGCTATCTTGTAGGTCGATAGACCTTGATCCCGTAGCTGTTGGACCTTGTCTCTGTCGATACGCTTCACCCCACCTTTGTATGCACCACGAGCCTTGGCTTTAGCGACACCCTCTGCTTGGCGGCGTTTGATGATGTTCCGCTCAAACTCAGCGAATGCCCCCATCATCTGAAGCTGTAGCTTAGCGAAGGCATCTGTCCCATCAGAACTAAAGGTCAGCTTCTCGCTGTTGAAGGTGATGGTCACACCTTTATCGTTGAGAGTGCTGATAATGTCCTGAAGATCACGTAGGTCACGAGCCAATCGGTCGATGGAGTGAACGTGAACCGTATCACCCTCACGAGCATAGTCGATCATAGCTTGCAATGCTGGACGGTTCTTAGCTGATGCGCCTGATAGCTTCTCCTCGAAGACTTTATCAGCATCACCAACATCCTGACGTTCAAGAGATTGATCCTCCGAACTCACACGACGATAGAAAATCTTAGCCATAACGACACCTTATGGTAACATCAGGAACTAGTATAAGGTGATTCCAGTAACAAATGAAGTGAAAACGTATCTATTGTTACCGCATTTTGGTAACATGCAGGTGGTGACTCCAACGTGTAATTAGATGTTACTGGAACAGATGATACAGATAGCGGCAGAGTATCGAAGGCATCTCGACCAGATCAACGCAAAGCAACCTGAAGGGGGATTGGGAGATTGCTTCGCTCCATGGGAGACACCTTCAAGTGCTAATTGGTATTGCTAGCTCCGACATACAATGAGGCATACCAAATTATTTGCTCGTTTTGCATGAAGTTTCGTTAGACCCGAATAAGTCTTGTTGCTATCAGGCTCACGAGACGCATCCTTTGAGGCAATTCGAGCAACAGGCCTCGACTTACCCGTATCCTCCGATGGTGCGTCTCACCGTCATCCGTAATTGTAGGAATGATTACATGATCGCAAAGATCATCACGATTGCTTCGCTAACGCTTCTGGCTGGGTGTGGCGTACCTTTTGTGCCTTTGATCTAATCGTTAGCAAAGCCTGGCTGTTGACCCAAGAACGTCAATCTTTGTTCAAGCCTTCTTTGCGTCCAGCCCACATTAGTTCTAGTCCAAGCCAAGCTCCACCGATAGCTGCTGGTATTTGAGCAAGGGCAATAGCAATGCCTGGATGCTCCATTGCCATAATGGTTCGCACATTTACTGCGATTGCTAAGAACCCAAAAACCATGAGCCCAGTCGTTATAGCCAAGATGAGCATTTGCTTTGAGCCAAGGTCTAGTTTGCGATTGTCCATGATAGGTCTCCTAAACACATTTCATTTATATAATGTTTTGAGATGAAGTAAACCCCACTACGCTTTTCAAGCAAAGTCGGACTAGGCCATCAAAAGAAAAGGCTAACGCTGGGGAGGACCAACGTTAGCCAAGGCACATAGACTGACAGAGTGGTTGGATGAGGGACTGACAAGCAGATTGTCCATTTGGGGGATAAGGCGAAACCGACCCAACCACTCTTTAATGAGGTTACTGGAGCCAAGAAGAGGTGCTTTGATCTAGATCAAACCGAATTGCGCATTAGCATACTGGGGTTTATCTGCATGTCATGATCAGTTTTCGCATCGCACTCTACATGACCGCCATATTCGCTATTGCTATTGCGTTAGGGACTCTTACGCCGCTGCCAGAGAAAGTTGACGTTCCAGGTACCGACAAATGGCAACACTTTGTTGCGTTTGCTATCTTAACTCTCCCACTTAGCATCACAAATCCCAGCAGATGGTGGTTAATTGCACCTATCGCACTGTTGTTCGGCGCTACGATCGAAGTGGTGCAGCCTTTCGTAAACAGATATGGTGACTTTGCTGACTTTAAAGCAGACGCAATTGGGGTTGGGTTAGGTGCTTTTTCAGGTTTCGCATTGACCAAAGTTACACCCTCAATCAATCGGAAGTAACTGCTCCAGCTATCTAGCCTTAACCGAATTCATGTAAGCTGAGTAGCCCTAGTAGGCTAGGTTTCAATTCAGATGAGTTTATTCTGTTACAGGAAGCGAAGGCGGCTCAGCAATGGGCAGCGAGAAGCGTTCTTGGTCGAGCAGTACAAGTTGCGCCTCAGATCGTGCGATCCGCCTTCAGCAGCAACACTATCGCCTCTGACCACCATTCAAAGAGGTTCCTGCAGTGTGGGTAGCTTTGTTGGATAGGTGTTGCTTGGATGCTCAACCTCCCCGCAGTGGAAAATTAGAAGAGACAGTAAGTATGGTGCAGCAACAATGGGTTTGCTTCGCACCATGAACGGAGTTCACCTGATCAAGAATTAACAACTATTTATGCTCTAACCTTCAGGAATTTATCAGCCTTGCCTGCAAAGATCATCCGCCAATACACTAAATGGTTGCTGCCAAAAACAAAGCACACCCATAGGGTTTCAGCGGTCGAAACCCATATTGATGTTACTCCTTCCAAGTATAACCATCTTAGTTTCCATAACTAACTCAGTTATAATACCATTATCAGTGATTATTCTGATGCTCCTACTATTGGAGACCACGAGAGTGTATAGCGCACCTTTTCTCTACTGTCGGCTGCCGCTCACGTAGTGTGGCTCAAAACCATCTCTTTCAATGCTGAACGCAGGTGCGATGGGTGTCCACCCCTGCTCTTTACAGTATTCGATGTAGGTCTCTTGCATAGCCTTCCCAACATCCAGTGCTTCCGTTTGAATGCATATCAAGCAATCATGTAGAATAAAGGTTGGTGTCGATAGCTTTTCACAGACACGCATCATTATTTCACTCTCGTGAAACGTAAGCGTAAGGCTGTCCATTTGTCCCTTCTTCAAGATTTGCAGACACTTGAATTTCGGTGTGATGAAGTTCTTCCTGATGTGTGTGAAGCTCTCTTGGTCCAAGCCAATCTTTCGGCAAAGGTTCCCGAGCTGAAAGTGCCTCGCAGTTCCAGCCCCTATAGTTTCATTGATAATTGCTTTGACTTGCTCTCTGTCATCCCATCCACATTCGTACGGGTCTTTAAACCTTGTCTTGAACGGTATTGCGCCTGAAATGGACGCAAGCAGTGTTAAATGCATTCCGCTTACGTCGACTTCAGCGACTGGCTGATAGTCGATCTTACATCTCAGTCGATCCACCTTCTTCATTGTTGTCCAAGGTCCATAAAGACGACCACCACGAGTGAGTTCGTCGTTATTAAACCGTCTAGCAGCGGCAAACATGCTCTGATTTTGGAATTGGAGCGGATGTTTTTTCCACCGAGCCCACAGCGCACGAACACGATTGTCTACGTCAAAGTTTGCGAGTTTATGAGATTGGGATGAAGTGCTTATCGCATAGAGCAGGTCAGAAGACTTGAAAGCAATGCCTTTGGCGAGATCAGGAACAAAGTCTGCAATGAGATATCCATTACAATTACCATTACGCTCATGAAGATTGATTGTGGCCCCAACCTTGTGAGTAATCCAACCATTGGCAAGTAGGGCATCTCTCAGTTGCTCTGCGGCCTTGTAACCCACCCTAGAGCGACGACTCCAGTATCTTGCATCATGGGGCCAGCCAATAATCATGGCCTCCCCTCGCCCTTCTTTGCGCCCCTGCAAACGCATTGATTGGATAAGAAAGCTGGATAGCAGAACCGATAGCTTTTGACCTGTAGTCGGCCTCAGGTTGTCTAGGCCAAGCCGTTCCAGAAGGTCGACTATTACAGCAAAGTCAGATGCGGTTGCTGGCTCGACGATTGGCGAAAGTATTTCTTGGAACTCTGCATCTGAGAATACATCTTTAGGTCCCAACAGCTTTGTCATGGTTTGCCCCCAGAACTGCTAAACTTCGCCGATATTAATATGGATTTCAACCGAAGTTTCGACCCAGAAGCAACCAATTGAACCTTCAAAATATAGCCCGCTTGCGGGTAAAAATTCTATATATAGCAGTTAATTCATTATGTATTTTTATTTTCGTTGACCAAACTAAATATTGTGCTTTACTAGATTACGTTGCGTCACCATGCCGCATCCAAACAAATCGAGGAGTATAAAATGTTAGAGAAGGCAAAGAAGACAATCGGCACTTTGACCGAGATTGGCATCGCTCTACTTGCACTTGCGATAGTCGCATCTCTATTGGTTGGAAGTTCAAATATGGCGTTTCTGGGCGATGTAGTTGGCAACATCACATCACTTGTCAGCGCACTAGGTAGTTCGGGTCTAGCTGGCCTAATTACGTTGGGCGTAGTGTTGCATCTTCTCCAAAAATAAATAAATCGTGCCTCCCCTAGCTGGAAAATAGAAATGGACAAATTGCTTGATTTGATAAGCCAGTTTAGCAAAGTGACACTTAGGATTGTCGAGCTACTGGTTATCATTGTTGCGTTGATTGTCTTGATTTTTATTTTGCTAGGGGAGACATCTGGTGCGTTTATAGTTTCAGTAATTGGTAATATCCTGATGTTGATTTATGCAATGTCGCCTCAGGCGATCGTCGGGATAGCAATAATTATATTTCTCTGGCTTTTCTTTAGAGATCGGGCGAAATAACCCATATGTTAACAGTGGAACCATTAAGAAGCGTTCTAAAATTGCTCTGATTAAATCTTCGAGATAAGAATCTCGTTTTTTTTCGATGCTCGTTAAAGCATTACCCTCAACTTACATTTACTTACGCCAAAACTTGTAAATAGCAGCGACACTATCAGGAATTTGCTCAGCAGCCTCATCCAATACCTGTTCAACCTGATCTTTCTCTAAGCCCATCATCGACTGCCCTTTGTCGTCGAACATGTGGACCATGATTGGGGTAAGAAGATGTCCATGCCTGCCACTCTCCGATAGCCTCAACCATTCCTTGGGTCTGAGCTTGATGGCATCCATGAACCCTTCACACCAATCCATGGCGATGACGGCACCATCATTCCCTTCCCAAAACATCGGTTCCACATAAGGTGGCACAGAAGCCAAGCCTCCAGCAATGACCATGTAGAGATCAGCAATCGTCTCCAAGACCCATCGTGGGATCGTTTCGAGTTCGGCTCCACCAAGAGCAAACGACATCCATTCATCAGTTGGGATCGTTACGGGGCAACAGACGACACCATGCAGGAAGCCATCTAGGTCAGATAACATCAAACACTTAGCAGGACTGTCGTCCGACGAAAGATAGTCATCTAGTCGTTCTAGGTCGAGTTCGTCTTCCACTGTGAACACGTCAATTAGTCAAAACATAGCCCAACCTTGGAACCTTGAGATTATTGGAGTCAATGAGATTGAATGGATCGCAAAGCAAAAGGGCGACCCGAAAGCCGCCCTGTCACTCGTTACATTGGAGGAGGGTATTAGAAGCGCAGTTCTGCCTGAAGGTTCAGACCACGACGATTGACGCCTCCAATGCGATCGAGACGAACGCTTGCATTGAGATTGGTTGAGCCGTCAGCCGAAACTTGGTTCAGTCCAAGTTGAGCACCAGCGCCACATTTCTTGGTTACAGCACCCGCACCATAGTTGCGCTCACAAATGAGGCGAGGTGCAACAGAAGCAGTAACCTTTGCATCGCTAGAGTTGCCAACCTCGACAGGGAAGAGGAACTCTGGTGTCGCAAGTAGTTCAAGCGTGTTTGTATTACCGACAGATGCAGTGATGGTGGATGTTGCACCAGCAGCAGTCGAGCTTAGCGACACGTCACCGACCCAAGTCTGCATAAAGTTCAAGCTAACAGACGGACGGATCTTGTAGGAAGCCTGATCAATAGTGCCACTGATCTGGGCGCCTAGGCCAAAGCTACGGGTATTGTAGCTGCCAGAGATGTCAGTGGTGCCATCGGTGATGTTCAGGTTGTTCCGAGCTATGCCGTAAGAGCCATAACCCACGGCATAGAGGTTTTGATTAAGCGCCTTCACACCATACATACCAGCGGTTACGCCATAACGGCTCTGGATGCCAGTATAGGTGCTCGAGATCGTCGAGTTGTTAAGCTCAGCACCAACAAAGTAGGCAAGCATTGCATCAGCACCAGCGGCACGTTCCCATGCCAGACGGGTGCTGAAGTTCAAGGTCGTGCCCGAGCCAGGCTCGTGCTGGATGTCGAATTCACCGAAGGTGACACGACGATAGGTGCCATCAGTAGTCGTTCCACCAAAGATACCGTTCAGGCTGAGACCTTGCCCATTGTTGATCGGAGTGACGTTAGGCTCGATCTTGAAGGAGCTCATGCCACTCGATGAGACGGACTCAGCAAGAGGAATGCCGCTTTCACGGTCAGCAAGGAAACGAGCCAGACCCTGCGAGACCATCTTATTGTTCGCATTGATAGCACCACGAGAAACACGAGCCACATCAGATTGGATGATCGTCGCTGATGCGGTGGCTAATGAACTTGTAGCTATATTCAGAGCCGACGACGCTGCCCCATCCCCTGCAGCGTTCACAGCACGGAGTTTTATCGAGTAGTTGGTACCATTCGTCAGACCTGTAATCACAACAGGGCTGGTGGTAGTGGATGCACTCACCCACGACCCGCCATCAAGCTGGTATTTGTAATCTGTGATCGCAGACCCACCGTTGCTGGACGGAGCCGTAAAGGCCACAGACACCTGACCATCTCCTGCAGTTGCCACCAATAAGGTTGGGGCTGTGGCTGTCGTGATATAAGTAAACTGGGCAGTATCAAATGCGTTGGCGTTAAGGCCTACGTTAGGGTTCGTGACTCTTAGAGAGATCACTCCTTGTGACCCTGAAGGGCTCGTTGCCGTGACCGTTCCGTAACTAGCATTGACACTTGTAGCCGCAACGTTATCGAAACTTACACTCACGCAGCCAAGCGAAGTGCCCAAAATGGTCACAACTGTGCCGCCCGTAATTGAACCATAAGCAGGACTAACTGATGTGATGGTGGGAGGGTTGTTCCCGTTGCAAGAAGCAAATGCTACTTCTGATGCCATTATAGTCATCAGCGAAAAGCCCAAAACCGAACATGCTTTCAAACCATCTCTCCGCTAAAAAACTATGCCTTCTTCACACCAAAGGCTGTAGGGCTTCTAATTGTAGTATCGCAAATTATCCAACAGCTTCAGTTTTGCGCTTCTTTGTTCTTGTAGCGATATATTCAAAGAGCTTTTCATTTGGCTTTTCACAACGTCTCTGCGTGAGGAGAAGGTAGCCAGATTCATAGAGGTCCAAAGCTTCTCGCTTCAAAGGAGAGGATTCACCTTGTGGCTTCCTCATGTAGACCATTCGCTCACCTGCATCGGCTTCCAACACATAACTAGCAAACTCGGCGGGAGACATCTTGCTTACATCAACAGATACTAGATTACTCATGCTACTTTAACTCGATCCGCCAAACTCGGCGAGCCTATGCCAACGTATCCAACTGAGACTAGATATGCTGTCTGGTAGTTAATTAACGCATTTGGTTAAGCTTGGTGCCCCGTCCAATCCAGCTTACCAATAGCATCCCACAGTACTCCAAACGACATACCACCTGAGTAGACACCATATGATATGGTATAGAACTCGTGGCCTAGAAGTCGCACGATTGGCCATTGCCGATTGAATATTATATTTGGTACACAAATACTCACAAATATGGTACACAAATTATCGCCATGAACTAATTAAGTACCTGATTTTATATACTTTAAAATTTAATTTGACCCCTACCGCCGGAGCCATAATCTCAGACTTCTGAGATGTGACAATGACCCGCTTA
>CAYWUN010000042.1:19494-20875 GCA_964461315.1 uncultured Aestuarium sp. | reverse complement strand
ATTTCATAATCATAGTTATGTTAATAATCTCACGCCACCAATTGCCTGAGTTAACGCCTGGGCCGCTTCAATAACAGCCACACTCAATCTCTCGACGTCACTGATCAAGATGCGGCTCGACGGTCCCGATATCGAAATTCCAGAAATCACTTCTCGGTTCATGTCAAAGACGGGGGCTGCAATACATCGCATGCCTACATTTCGCTCCTCATTATCGAACGAGTAACCATCACACCGAATTTTATCGAGGTGAGATTTGAACATCGGGAGGTCTGTAATCGTGCGATCCGTATATCGTTCGAGCACAATTCGGCGGATCGTTCGCTCCATTCTGTCGGGCGACATATGAGCGATCAAGGCCTTGCCAATTCCAGAAGCATGTAACGGTGACAATGTCCCTGGCGGAAAAAACGCGCGAATACTCGAATGGGTTTCAACTTGGTTTAAAAACAAAACCGCCCCATCTTTTTCGATACCCAGATTAGCAGTTTCACCTGTGTCTTCCATCAGGCGACGCATAATGGGTCGAGCGCGCTCGGCAGAGCGGCCCACCCCGCGATGCTCTTTGTCGATGGAGTTTCTTCCATCGCGTCGATGGACTTCAAGTCTGATGAATGGGGCGTCGATGTTGCTGTCACCGGTTCACAAAAAGGCTTCATGCTCTTTCCGGGCCTCGCGATTGTTGGGTTCAGCGAAAAAGCAATGCATGCAACCCAGATCAGTAAACTGCCTCGCACGTTTTTCGATGTCCGAGACATGGAAAAGAGCTACCAGAATGCACTTTATCCATACACTCCACCGGTCGGCCTAATGAACGGGCTAAGCGAGGCTTGCTCGATGTTATTGCGGGAAGGGCTAGAAAATGTTTTCAAACGCCATAACCGCATCGCAACAGGTATCTGTGCCGCCGTCGAGGCGTGGGGTCTTGAGTTGTGCGCAAATGATCCCTCGCTCTATTCAGACACAGTGAGCGCCATCCGAACACCTGAAGGATTTGACGCTTCAACGGTCGAGACCCATGCTGCAAACAAATACGGCGTCGCATTGGGGGCTGGCTTAGGCGAACTCAGCGGAAAGGCTTTCCGGATTGGCCACCTCGGCAGCATGACGGATGTGATGGCTCTTTCAGGGATTGCCACGGCCGAAATGTGTATGGCGGACTTGGGACTTAAAATTAGGCTCGGGTCCGGCGTTGTAGCGGCTCAAGAGTTTTATCGCTCATCTCTGTAATTTTCATAAGGACAAGGACTACATTCCGTCAAAAGTGCCACAAGAAATTTGGGGAGGGCACGATTGCCCTCCCCTTTTTTTATTTAGATGCGACGGCGTCAGCTGCGCCTTCTTTGATTACGAAACCATATTTGTCTTGCAGGATTTTACC
>CAYWUN010000042.1:4174-19394 GCA_964461315.1 uncultured Aestuarium sp. | reverse complement strand
CGTCAGCTGCGCCTTCTTTGATTACGAAACCATATTTGTCTTGCAGGATTTTACCTGTCTCGGGGCTGCGCTCGATATCGGATGGCCACTCTTCACCCTTCGTACGGAGGCGACCGGTCAGGGCCAATGCACCCTCCACCCCCGGCGGATCGATAATGGCAAAGTTCTGCGCGTCTACGTCACCTTCACAGGCCCAACGGTGCCAGACGTTACGGCCGATCACAATGCAGCTGCCCTTTTCGCAAATTGCTTCCGCACCATCTAGGGCAGCACGGGCAGTCCCTTTGGTGATGATGAAGAACTCGTTCAACTGATTATGTGCGTGCTCCCGAACACCATTTCCGGGGAACAACGTTTGCATCAGCAAGGCGTAGTGGTGGACGTTGTGGGTAAATGGCGCCAGCTTCACCTCAACCCAGCCAGCGCTTGGCTTTGCCTGCCAGAAGGATGGACCAACATCAGGCTCTTGATAAACCAGCTCACCCTTGAGCGAAGGATCAACGTTTTCCGCATCTGCCAGAGTAATCAGGCCAAAGGGCCGACGTGACGCTTCGTTCAGATCGAGAACCAGTCCATCGTCATCCGTCATAAGATCAGCGCGCGCTTCGACGCTTGCCCCGAATACAAAACTGAACACGGACATAACAGCGTTGCCAGTGTTGCGGAGCGCAACATGGTGCCCCTCACCAACATGGGCAAAATACTCTTCCTTAAAGGGACGCGCCTCACCGTTCAGAACGATTTCCCCATCGCCTTCGAAACAATAAATCATTCGGCCAGCTAAGAGCGTCGCGTAGAGGTCAAGTTCAGAACACGGCTGTAGGTCAAAACGCACTGAGGAAAATTTGAAGTGTGGATACTCGCCAAGGGCAAGTTTGATGAGCCCAGTGACATTGGTGCCTTCAACGCGAAAAGCTGTCCCTTCGTCTGGAGCAATGATGGCCTTCGGACCTCTAAAGTCTCGCATTTTCATATCGATATTCATTCGCGCCTCTGAATGGTTAAAGTCTCGATTCCTCCTAAATTTATGTTTGCTAAATACGTAAGTCAATTACATATATGACCCAAGAAAATGCCAAACCCACCAACGAGTTTGGCACCATTGCCTGCCAGACCCAAAAATCTGGCAGGCAATTTTCGACTTACTTCAGATAATCAAGCCAGGGAGATTGCTCACAAATCATGTGATCAACCAACTCCGGAATACCCTTCGATACAGTGACGACCGGATCAACCAAGAGCGCCTGAATGGCGTAGTCTTTGCTTTTCTGCAGGATGGCTTCGGCGGTCATATCGTGGATGCCAACTTGGTTCGCGAGAAGGCCGCGAATGCCAACAGGCACATCAACTGCAATCCCATGCACACCGTCAGCATCAATGTATGCAGGCACTTCAACAACGAGCCATTCTGGCAGGTTTTTGATGAACCCTTTGTTCGGGATGTTCACAGCCGCCTCTTCGTAGCGGTTGCCAGTTAAAATGGCTTCCATGATCGGCACAACGCGCTCGTGCAGTTCATCAACAATCTTGGGCACGATCTTGCCCAGATAATTGCGATAGTAGGTGTAGAAATCGAGGATACCACGGTGATCAGCGCAGTCATAAGCCCACTGGATATATTCACCAAAGTGGCTGTCATACGTGATCGGAAGAGCCTTGAAGTTCTTCACGATGTCACGGAACAACCAGCGATCGGACCATGGACGAATTTCAGTGATGTGCGAAAGATCGATCTCCATCCACCCTTCGGTGTCCACGGATTTACCAGTCTTGCGCGAAGCATTCAGGATTTCTGAATAGCCGGGCTGTTGCGAGAAGTGAGATTCCGCACGGTCGAGAACGTCCTGATAAGCGCTCGAGCCATCCTCGAGATAGGTGCATTCGGTCATGACCGAGAAGTGGTTCAGACCGCCCGCACGATAGTGGAATTTGTCACGCGGCAGGTCCAAGATTTGCGGAAGGTTACGCTCCAACGATGCAATTTCATGGCACATGCCAATAAACTTGAGCTCAGGAAATGCGCGGTGAACCGTCGTCGCAATTCGGCTCATCGGGTTTGAGAAGTTGAAGACGAACGCTGACGGAGCGTTTTCCATTACGACGCGGCAAATTTCCAAAATCGGGGGAACGATGCGGAGAGAGTGGAATAGGCCACCTGGGCCGCCGTTCTCGCCGTAGACCTGTTTGATCCCGTATTGCTGAGGAATATGCCAATCCATATCCCAAAGACGGAAACGATCGCCCACTTCGATCGAGATGAGCACAAAGTCAGCACCTGTGACAGCCGCTTTCAAATCGCTTTGGACGGAAACGGTTTGTTTGAGGTTGTTCGCCTCAATGTATTCATTCGCGATCCGACAGGTATTTTCTGCCGCCGCGGTATTGATGTCATTCAGGACGATTTCAGCATCCGCGAGCGCCTTAGAGGTAAAGATATCCCCAATCATTCCTGCGCCGAATTGGAGACTTCCCGCCCCCACGAGTACGATTTTAGCCATTTTCCCTCCATTTCTCGATTAAGGGTGCGCTTCTGGTAACGAATGATCTTGCGAGCGTAGGGCACCACTCCTGGCACCTATCGAGGCAAGATTCCTATCGGCTCTTTTAAATGAGCGCTCAGGAAGCAACAACAAAAATCAAAGCGCTTTGGAAACTAAATATTACGGAGGGCGCAGTTAAATTCTGTCGAGACAAGCTAGAGTATGTGAGGTTGTGAAAAAGGAACACTTCCGCTCTCATACTCGATACATAACCGAAATCCGTTACTGATAACTTTCTTTGATATACAGTGAGTTAGTATCCGCCATTTCGCTCAGAGAAACTTCATGGCATCCTTGATGAACAACACCCCATACTCAATCGTATTTTCTGATATCGACCGAACCCTTCTTACTCATCAGTATGAATTGCCGGAAAACGTCATAAAGGCTACCCAACAGCTCGTCGACCATGGGTTTCAATTCATTCTCGCCAGTGCTCGATCGCCGAGCGGGATACGGAAAATTCACAACTATTTGCCAGCGTCTGCGACCGTTGTCGCGTACAATGGAGCCTGGATCGGAAATATCATCACAGGCATTCCTGAAGTGACATTTCCCGTTAGTTATCAGATTGCGCTCCGTGCTTTTGACTCAATCCGACAGATGGGTGGCACTCCAATATGGTATTCAGATCACGGAGCCTACGCATGCAGATCAGATGAGGCCATTGCTGCGGAACGTAATCATGTGACAGGTGACGATTTAATATTGGTCAATGAATCGAAGGGTCTCCCAAAGACGGTCTATAAAGTGATGGCCGTATTCGCAGCCAATGACGTTCAGAAAGGCCAAGAGAAACTAACTCAAATGATCGGAAAAGATGTTTCGGTCTCCCGTTCAGGGCCGGGATTGATCGAAATCGTTTCTAATAACTCAGATAAGTCATTGGCCGTCCAACATATCTGCCAAAAAATGAGATGGGACCTAAAAAAAGTGGCCGCCGCCGGAGATTCTGAGAACGATTTTAAAATGTTATCCTTAGTTGGCTGCGCCCTTACTGTCGCAAACGGCACCGATGAAATTCGTGAAATATCTCATTACATCGGTGAATCCTGCGATGTCGGCGGGATAGCCTCCGCTTTTGATTGGCTCATTGAGCAAAATAAGAAGGGCCGCTGATGTAGCGGCCCTTATTTAGTTTAGATCGTATGCTTGAGAATTGGGTCTCTCGGACCAAACTTGATGAAGGTCGACTTGACCTCTGTGTATTCCAACAGACCATCGATGCCGTTCTCACGCCCGATGCCCGATTTTTTGTAGCCGCCAAAAGGCATCTGCACAGAGGTTTCTAGGAATGTGTTTACGAAAACCGTTCCCGATTTCAGGCGACGCGACAGCAACATGGCTTTGTCGATGTCTTTGGTCCAAATACCATTACCCAAACCATACTCGGTATCGTTAGCGAGGTTGATGGCTTCGTCCGCTGTTTTGAACGTCGTGACGGTTAACACTGGTCCGAAAATCTCTTCGCGGAAGATGCGCATCTCAGGCGTAACATCCACAAAGATCGTGGGCTCAACAAAGAAGCCTTTGTCCATACCATTTTCGGTGATGCGTTTACCGCCGACCGCCAAAGTAGCGCCTTCGTCGATGCCGATCTGGATATAGTCGAGCACCTTATTCATGTGGTTTTCATGGATAAGCGCGGACTGGTCTGCTTGCGGGTCGAGGGGCATACCAGTTCGAACCTTTTTGGTTCGTTCGACCAAGCGTGAAACGAACGTTTCAGCGATGCTCTCTTCGATGATCAAACGAGTGCCGCCAACGCATTCTTCGCCTTGGTTAAGGATGATGCCAAATAGGACACCATCAATAGCCGCGTCGATATCTGCATCTGCAAACACAACGTTTGCCGCTTTACCGCCAAGTTCGAGTGCGCAGCGTTTGACGTGTTTAGCACAGACTTCGCCGATCGCTTTGCCAACGACGGTCGATCCAGTGAACGAAATCATGTCCACCTCGGGGTGCGATGTCATTGCCGCACCGACAACAGCGCCGGTACCGGTCACGACGTTAAAGACCCCTTTGGGGAGACCAGCCTCAATTCCCAAGCGAGCAACTTCTAGTGTGGTGCCCGAGGTCAATTCGGATGGCTTTACCACAACAGAGCAACCTGTCGCCAAAGCGTATGGCAGCTTCTGGAACAGAGTAACCATCGGGAAGTTCCAGGGCGTAATCATACCGATCACACCGCGGGCTTCACGACTTACAATACCCTGAGCGTTGGGGCCGATGTTCTGGAAGGACTCGCCATTCAGCTGCAAACCGAGAGCTGCCGCATAACGGAGCATGGTCACGGAATGCTGAATTTCACCTTTAGCATAGCTGATCGGCTTACCTGACTCTTCCGCCTCAAACTCTGCCAACCGATCAAGGTCAGCGAGGATGAGATCGCCCCAGCGATTGAGGATAGTCGACTTTTCAGTCGCTGGTAGGTCGCGCCATGTGCCTGCTTCAAACACATTGCGGCACGAACGCACCGCTGCGTCGAGATCTTCCGCAGTGCCGAGAGTAAATTCAGCCAATTGCCCGCCATGGGCTGGCGATGTGCGGCAAATTTTTTCTTGAGAAGAACCCGCAAAATCGGCCCCCTCAACAAAGTGAACGTAAGAACGAATTGTCATCACGATTTTCCTTTGATTTTTATCGGTCTAGGGCCACAGCGCGCGTATATTCTTTCGGCGCCATAACCCCAATCGTGTCACCTGTTTGAACGGTTGTTCGATCAGTTACGGCGACGAAACGTTTATCACCCGAAAGCAGATAGATGTTTGTGGTTTGTCCTAGTGGTTCGACCAGTTCAACAAACCCTTCAGCTGAACCACTGGTTCCTGCAGCAACAATCTGGAGATGCTCCGGGCGAACACCAACATGGAATTTACCGTGGCGATCAACGATCGAACCCGCTTTGGAGCGTTCGTCGTCGGTCAACGAGTTTCCAAATTCTGCCACCTCACAAACGACCCGGCCGTTGTTTGCCAGTTCAGCGCTGAAAAGGTTCATCGGCGGGGAGCCAATAAAGTCGGCGACGAAATGTGTTGCTGGGCGGTCATAGATTTCAAGCGGCGGTGCAACTTGAACCATGTCACCCTTATACATGACCGCGATACGGTCAGCCATCGACATTGCTTCGATCTGGTCGTGCGTCACGTAAACGGTCGTAATCCCCTGCTCGGTCACGAGGCGGCGGATTTCCGTCCGCATGACGGCCCGCAGTTTTGCATCGAGGTTCGAGAGAGGTTCATCCATCAAGAACACTTTAGGGTTCCGGACAAGCGCACGCGCCAGAGAAACACGCTGACGCTGACCGCCCGACATTTGCGCCGGTTTGCGACCGAGATAGTCTGCGATCCCGAGAGTGCCTGCTGTCTCTTCGATCTTCCGACGACGTTCCGCCTCGGCGACTTTTCTGACCTTCAGCGGGAACTCGATGTTCTCGTAGACGGTCATGTTCGGATACAGACCGTAGTCTTGGAAAGCCATCGCGATGTCGCGCTCACGCGGCTCTGCGTAGGTCACGTCTTTGCCGTTGATCAAAACTTGACCGGAGGTCGGCGTTTCGAGGCCAGCAATCATCCGTAGTGTCGTGGTTTTACCGCAACCCGATGAGCCAAGGAGCGTAAAAAATTCGCCGTCTTGAATTTCCACAGAGATGTCGTTGACGACAGTTACCGCGCCAAAACGTTTGATTAGGTTGTTGATCTTGATACCCATGATCGATCCTTTTTAGCCTTTAACCGCGCCGAGCGTGAGCCCGCGGACAAGATAGCGTTGCATCATTAGAACAAGGACGACTACCGGCAGAGACATCATCACGCCTGCTGCAGAAGCCAGGCCCCAAGCGATTGCCTTCGGGCGGATAGCGTTCGCCGCAATCACAGGCAGCGTTTTCGCGTCCTCAGAAGTCAGCATCGAGGCGAGCAAGAATTCATTCCAAGAGAACATGAATACGATCACCATCGTAGCAGCCAAACCGGGCAGCAAGAGAGGCAGAGTAACCTTGTAGAAAGTTTGAAAGCGTGTGCAGCCGTCGATCATGGCAGCTTCCTCGATAGATTGAGGAATGTCCTGAATGAAGACCCGCATAACCCAAACAACGAATGGCAAACCTGCAAGTGCGTATGCCGCGCTGATGAGCCAATAGGTGTCAAACACGCCGAGAGTTCGAGCGATAATGAACATCGGAATGACGCTCACGATCGGAGGAAGCATACGGATTGAGAGAACTTCAAATGCGAGGAAGTTCTTACCCTTAATGTCGAAGCGCGCGAGTGCATATGCCGCCATCGTGCCGCAGACCATCGCAACAGAGGTCGCTAGAGCAACGATAATGGCACTGTTCACAAAGGCATCAAGCGCTTCGAGTTCGGTAAAGAGCTTCGCATAGTTCTCCAGCGACGGAGCAAAGCTCCAAACTGGCGGATACTGCGAAATATCGATGTCGCTCTTAAAGGATGAGGTGAGCATCCAATAAACGGGGAACGCAAAGAAAGCAGTTGCAACGATGGCCGCAAGATAGGCGAGGACACGCTTTGTAGCAAAACGAAGTAAGCGTTGGTTTTTCATTAATCTTACCTATCTCTCTCAGCGATTTTCTTTGTCTGACACGAGCTTGAGGAAGCCAGTCAGTTTCACGAAAATCATAACGACGATCAAAACGGTGATCAGAGTGATCCACGAGAGCGCAGACCCATATCCGAGATCAAAGAACCGGAAGTTGACCCGCTGCAGGTAAATACTGATCAAGTCTGTCGAAAAGTCAGGGCCACCGCGAGTAAGAATGTAGACGGTATCATAGGTGCGGAACGCATCCACAATACGAAGCAAAGTGGCGATCACAATTACCGGCTTCAGCATTGGAAGGGTGATTGAGAAAAAAACACGTGTCGGAGTGGCACCATCAATAGCGGCAGCCTCAAACGGGCTTTTCGGGAGCGATGAAACACCAGCATAGATGATCAAGAACATGAACGGCGTCCATTGCCACACATCCACGAGAATAACGGACATCATTGCCGATGATGGGGAACTTGCCCACAAAGAGGTCGGAAGCCCTACCTGCTCGAAGAGGTAATTGATCACGCCCAGATCCGGCATCATCATACTACGCCAGGTAATACCCACCGCGATTGGGGTGATAAGCATCGGGACGAGGATAATGGTCCGTAGGATCATGAAGCCTGCGAAACGCAAGTTGAATAGCAACGACATCAGCACGGCGAGGACCAATGAAATGGCAACACTCACAGCCGTAAAGATCAGTGTTAGAACGATCGCATGCCAAAATTGAGGGTCATCAAAAGCGCGTGCGTAATTCGCAAACCAAATGAAGTTCTTTTCATTGCCAAACGTCGGGTTGAAATTCGTAAGCGAAATGTAGAGCGAGTGGAGCAGTGGATAAAGCCCTACCACGGTCATGATGATGACTGTGGGTGCGAGTAGATACTTCGCGACTTTCCCCTCTCCAGCGCGTTGCGCTTTGTCGGTTCCAGACATTGCCATCTGAGTTGCCTTCCAGAAATGTTAGCAGAGCGCATTGAGCGCTCTGCTTTTGTGATTTAAGCCTAGATCAGCGAATGATTTGAGCGAGACGGGATTCTGCGTCGCTCATAGCTTGATCTGGGGTCTTACGACCATTCACACCGGCCAAAATCTCTTCGTAAAGAACACGCTGTACTTCTACGGCGTTACGCAGACGATACGGAGGGATAGAAATCGGCTGTGTGCCACGTGCTTCGAAGTCACGGAAAGCTTGCAGCATTGGGATCTGCCCCAACACGTCATCGTTTTCGATATCGCGGGTCAGACACAGGGACGATTCACCGCCCTCGCGGAACAGTTCATACGCGCGACCTTCCGACATCCACGCGAGGAACTTGTAAGCTTCCTCAGTGTTCTCAGATGCAGCGTTGATCATGATCGACCAGCCGCCGACCATGGACTGCTCGTATTCTTCAGTCGGAGCAACAGTGTAGCCGAACTTGCCTTTGAACGGACCGTCTTCGATACCAACGATAACGTCAGACCAGGTGATCATCATCGCAGCTTTACCCTGCTGCATGAGCGACGAGCCCTCAGCGTAGTCCAGACCCTCAACACCATTCGGTGTGAACGGCAGAACTTCACGAAGACGTTCGATCGCACGAGCACCTTGACCGTTAGAGTTGAAGACTAGGTTACCTTCTTCATCCATCACGCCGTCATTTTCAGGAGTGATCTTGGTCATGCCCATCAGGCGCGAGCCCCAGTCACCGCTCATGTGTGCGTCTTGGCCGCCGAGAAGCAGGATGTTGCCTGCTACGTCGTCAGAGTGAAGTTTCTCAGCTGCGTCACGATATTCGTCCCAAGTCGTTGGAACTTTGGTGATGCCAGCCTGCTCGAAGAGGTCCTTACGGTATACAAATACCGGAGTAGTCATAACGAGAGGCAGGCCCCAACGTTTGCCGTTGAATTCTGTGTAGGTCAGGGAAGCAGGGTCAAGGTTTTGAACTGCAAGAGCCGGAAGGCTCGAGTTTTGAGCTTGAATATCATCCAATGCAACCGCCCAACCATTCTGAATAGGCTGGCGGATCCACAGGTTGTCGGTTGTGAAGAGGTCGAATGTCGACGAACCCTGGCTAAGCTCAATGAGTAGCTTTTCATAATGCGCTTCATACGGGTTGCTTTCGCCCGTCACCCCTGCAGCTCCATAAGCTTCACCAACTGTCGAGGTCAGAGCCTCAGCCCAAGCTGTGTTAGAGTTAAGGATGTTCAGGGAGCCATTCGACTCTGCGAAGAGAGCGCGAGCACTTACCCCATAAGATGCTGAAGCTGCAGCCATCGCAGCAAAGGATTTCATCATCTGACGACGCGTGAAGTCAGAACGCTTCTGGAAATTGGCCATTAATTTACCTCCGGTTGGGTTGTTGCATACCCGTCCCCACTCTTCCGATGAGGTTGAGTAAACGTTTACGTATAAAGGTATGACGCCGGGATTCTGTCAAGACTTTCTATCCCCTCGCTATAAAAAAGTTACATGTAAGGTTGGACTTTATACGCTAATACTATGTTATTAATTGAAAATTTTTTGATGACGCAAAAATATATTTTGTATAGCGTATTCAAACGGAGCGCTCGACTGTTAGTCAAACCTCGCGCTACACTGCAAAATACATCGGCCAACACGGGATCAGAAAGAAAATTTTCCGATTTTGGCTCAGTAAGTAAGAAAAGAAATGAAATCCAAGCGTCAAGTCACCCCTAGAACAGCTGCAACTCCCAAGAAGAACCGAGCAACGGTGCATGATGTGGCGAGGGTTGCTGGCGTATCGATCGCGACGGTTTCACGCGTCTTGAATGGCACAGGAAAGGTTCACCCAGACCTCATCAAACAAGTGAACGAGGCTGCAGCCCAGTTAGGCTACATGGCCAGTTCAGTAGGCAAAGCCCTTCGGCTTCAAAAGAACAGGGTTATCGGCACAATTATTCCTAGCATATCTGACGCTGTGTTCTCTGAAATTGCGGGCGGCGTTCAAGATACTCTCGTGGCAAACAATTATGTCGGGTTCATTCAGACGGGCGGCTTCGACAACAGTAAGCTCTACCAACATGCCATGCGTATGATCGAGAAAGGCGCCGAAGGCATTTTGATCTTAGGGCGAATCGAAGACGAAAACTTGCTGAAGTTCCAGCAGGAAACGGGATTCCCACTGCTCAGCATCTACTCCTATTTAAGCGACAGTGCTGTTCCTTCAATTGGATTTGACAACTATTTCGCAACGAACAAGTTGTTGAAACTAATGGCACAATTGGGACATAAGCGCATTGCAATGATCGCTGGCAAGCAGGCCGGAAATGATCGTCAGCAAAACCGCATCAAAGCATTTGAAGATTTTCAGACGGATCGCGGAGAAACGCCTATTATCGAGGAAATTGACTTTTCATTTGAGCGCGCCGCCGCCGCCGCTGCCTTGCGGGAGATCGTCAAAAAACACCCAGATGTCACGTCGATTGTCTGCACCCGTGATGAGATTGCTTTCTGTGTGATGGCTGAATGTCGGCGGATGGGCATCTCCGTTCCCGGGCAAATATCAATAGCCGGCTTTGACGATATTTCGTTTGCGTCTTACTTCCATCCCAGCCTCACGACCGTAGCATTTTCAGGCCGCGACATTGCAGAACAAGCCGCCCGAATGATGATAAATCACCTCGAAAATGGTGAGCCGCTGCGCTCCCGCATCCTCGATACCGAGGTGATTTTGCGAGAGTCGACCGCTATCGCGCGCAGCGAATAAAAGCCTCAATTTTAAAAATTGATCTTGCTTGACAGATGCAAGAAAACGTTTACTGATATTTACCAGTCCAACTGGAGTTTCAGATGCATTTTTCTCGTATGGTCAACGTCGTCAGCGCGCATGCCGCAGGTGAACCCAATGATGTTATCACGGGCGGCGTATTGAACGTCCCTGGCGAGACGATGTTCGATAAGATGAAGTATCTGGAGACCAAAGGCGACGATCTGCGTCTGTTTCTTCTAAACGATCCACGTGGGAAGGTTTCGCTTTGCATGAACCTCATCCTGCCCTCCAACAATCCGAAGGCTGATTTTGGCTTTGTTATTATGGAGTCGGATTTTTACGTGCCGATGTCAGGCACAAATACCATCTGCACCGTGACCGTTGCGCTTGAAACGGGCATGTTCCCAATGCAAGAGGGCGAGACACACCTGACGCTAGAAGCGCCAGCAGGTCTTGTTCCAATTGTGGCGACTTGTGAAGGTGGCAAAGTTAAAGCGGTGACATTCAACAACGTCCCCGGCTTTGTTTTCTATCGTGATGCGGAGATTGATGTCCCTGACGTGGGTAAGCTGCGCGTCGATGTTGCTTATGGCGGCATGATTTATGTAATCGTAAACGCAGCGGACTGCGGCTTTAGCTTGGAGCCCGAAGAAGCAAAGCAACTCTGCATCATCGGCGAGAAGATCAAAGCTGCAGCTGCCGAACAACTGCCTGCGGTTCACCCCGAGAACCCAGAGATCCACACAATCAACCAAACGCTTTGGGCAGGACCGCTTTCCCGTGAAAATGGACAGCTACGCTCTAAAAATGCGGTCATTGTATCGCCTGGTCGCATCGACCGCTCCCCGTGCGGAACTGGTACTTCAGCTCGTCTGGCGTTGATGCATGCACGCGGCGAAATCGAAGAAGGTGAACTTCTGATCCATGAATCTCTCATTGGAACGGAATTTACTGGCCGCGTGACGGGAACAACGACCTGCGGAAAGGTTGATGCGGTTCATCCGCAAATTTCGGGGCAGGCTTGGATTACTGGCTTTCATCAGCACGTCCTCGACCCGACCGACCCTTTCCCGACAGGCTACCGCCTGAACGACACTTGGTAAGATTAGGTTTTGATATGAATAAGATTACTCGCCAACCTTCCCGTTCTGAATACGACTACATCGTTGTTGGCTCAGGCTCGGCGGGCGCTGTTGTTGCAAGACGGCTCGCGGAAGGAACCCAATATAAGGTTCTTCTAATTGAAGCAGGGCCAAACGATAATCATATTCACATCCGAATGCCCGCCGCTCTTGGTCTTCCGCTTGGCAACGACCGCTTTAACTGGCGCCTACACGGCGAACCAGAGCCGTTTCTGAATGGTCGCCGCATCCTCGAAGCACGAGGAAAAGTGCTCGGCGGATCCTCGTCGATCAACGGCATGAACTGGGTCCGCGGAAACCCAGCCGATTACGACAAATGGGCGGAAATGGGCTTGGACGGGTGGTCCTACAACGAAGTCCTCCCCTATTTCAAACGGTCTGAGGCATTTGACAAAGGCGGCAACGATTATCGCGGCGGTTCGGGCCCGATGACGATCGAAACCTGCAAGGCAAAAGGTCCGCTCTACAGCGCATTCCTCAACGCTGCCCAAGAATGGGGAATGGACCGAGTAGATGACCATAACGCTTTCAAACAAGAAGGCGCTCACATCACTCAGCGAAATGTTGGCAAGGGCATTCGTTGGAGCACCGCACGTGGATACATCCACGCTCAGAACAAACTTCCAAATCTCGATGTATGTGTCCGCGCACGGCTTCAAAAACTAGAGTTTAGTGGGAAGCGCGTAATCGGTGCTTGGATTGAGTTTTCGGGCAAACTGCAACTCATCAAGGTCAATGCTGAAGTCGTTCTGTCTGCTGGTGCGATCCATAGCCCTCAACTTTTGATGCTTTCGGGCATTGGTAACGCTGATCAGTTGAAACCACTGGGTATTGAAGTTGTTCAACATCTCCCAGGCGTCGGCGAAGGTCTCAAAGATCACGTGGCTGCGCCAGTGATGTATCGTGCGACCCAAAACGTATCCGCAGCAAAAGACCTCACAATGCTGGGCCGCTTGAAGCTCGGCGTTGAATGGATTTTGGCAAAACGTGGACTGGGCGCGACGAACTTCTTCGAAGTTGGCGCATTTATCCGCACTAATGACTCTTTCACCATTCCAAACGTTCAATTCGAGTTTGTCCCGATGCTGGGAGAAATGCAGCACGGCAATGTGAAGATCGAAAACGGGTTCCAATATTTCTTCAGCCTGATGCGCCCGCGTTCGACCGGTAGGGTTTGGATCGAAAGCGCAGACCCGAAGGCGGACCCCAAGTTCGTTTTCAATTTCCTTGAGGATGAAGGTGATCGCCGTGAGGCAATCGATGCTGTTCGCGCCATTCGTGAAGTCATCGCACAGAACGCTTGGAGCCCTTATCGCGGTGAAGAAGTAACGCCAGGTAGCCATCTTCAGTCCGATGAGGAAATCTTGTCGTTCCTACGTGAACATGCTGGCACAAACTATCATCCATGCTGCACGTGTAAGATGGGCACTGATGAAATGGCGGTCACAGACAGCCAAGCCCGTGTCCATGGAATCGAAAACCTGCGGGTCGTTGATGCGTCGATTATGCCGGAAATCGTATCGGGCAACCTGAACGCTCCAGTGATCATGATGGGTGAACGTGTCTCGGATATGATTCTTGGCCGTAGCCTCACGCCATCCACCGCAGACTATCACCGCGTTTAAGAATACAAAGGCTGACTGAGGTTTCCTATGCCATTCTATCAAGCCCCCGATGGTACCAAGATACATTACCTCGACATTGGGTCGGGTGATCAAACTTTGGTGCTCATTCCAGGTTTGGGTGGTGATGGGAAATTTTGGAAAGGCGTTTCCGTAGGCCTCGAAGATGACTACCGTATCATCGTAGTGGATCACCGTGGTGCAGGGCTAAGCGACCGACCGACTGGAGACTATTCCATTCCCCAAATTGGGAATGACGTGCTCGGGATCCTTGATGATGCTGGCGTAAATTCGGCCACGTTCATCGGCCACTCAACAGGTGGTATGATCACTCAATATCTCGCTTCACACTTCTCTGAAAGGGTCGAAAAGCTCGTACTTTCAGGGACATGGGAAAAACGTGACATCCGTTTTCGCCGAATGTTTGAAGCACGGATCGCACTTTTGGAAAGTGCGGGTGCGGTTGCCTATCATAAACTGACACAGGCATTGGGCTATGACACCTGCTGGATGGAAGCGAACGCTAACGCCTTAGATGACGAGTTGGCGGTTGCTGAAGAGCGTTTGGCGCCACTCGATGTGCAATCTGCGCGTATTCAGATGCTTCTCGATTTCGATTGCTTCGAAAAACTAGGCGATATCGACGCAAAGACGCTCGTGATTGGTGCTGAAGATGACGCACTTATTCCGTTCACGAACACCCAAAATTTGGCTTCGCTAATCAAACGGTCGCGATTGATCCGCATGAAAGGCGGGCATTTCTACCCGCGCGCATATCCCGACGACTTTAGTGCAGTCGTTTCCGCATTTCTGAAGGAGACAAATGATGAGTAGCTACAAAGTAGCATCAATCGGCTATGGCGCGATGGCACGCAGTCTTGCAGCTTCACTAAAGCAGTCCGCCCTCCAAATTGACCTGAACGCTTGCTTGGTTCCAGACGATGCCCCTGGCGTTGAAACGGTTAACATTCAACGTTTTTCAACAGTTGATGAGTTGATTGCCTCTAAGCCTGACTTGGTAGTGGAGTGCGCCACCCATGAAGCCGTTCTTGAAACCGTGCCAGAAATCTTGCGGGCAGGCATCGACGTTATCGTCGTGTCTATTGGCGCACTCGGACGTGATGGCGCAGTTACCCGCCTTGAGGAGGCTGCTGCTGCGGGCAATGCGCGTGCTGTAGTAGTCTCTGGTGCTATTGGCGGGCTTGATGTTCTTCGTGCGGCAAAAATCGCGGGCCTTGAGCAGGTCACCTATATCGGTCGCAAGCCACCCAGGGCGTGGAAAGGGACTCCAGCGGAAGCTCTACTGGACCTCGACAATCTGACTGAACCAACACCGTTTTATGAGGGCTCGGCGAAGTCCGCAGCATCGGATTATCCGAAGAACACGAATGTAACCGCGGCGGTAGCACTCGCGGGTGTGGGCTTCGAAAACACGAGCGTCCGCTTGATCGCGGACCCTACGTCGAACGGCAACGTTCACGAACTTCACGCGGTCGGAGCATTTGGTGAGTTCCAAATCGTGCTCAAAAACAAACCGCTTCCCGACAACCCAAAAACGTCTTGGTTGGCTGCACTCAGCGTTGAACAAGCCGTCATTCGCCACTTCTCTAAGCTGGAGCTTTAATTCTATGGATATGCAT
>CAYWUN010000042.1:0-4074 GCA_964461315.1 uncultured Aestuarium sp. | reverse complement strand
CAAGCCGTCATTCGCCACTTCTCTAAGCTGGAGCTTTAATTCTATGGATATGCATCTGAACAACAAAGTCGCAATCGTGACCGGCGCAGGGGCTGGCATTGGAGAGGCAACGGCAAAACTATTTGCTGAAGAAGGCGCGAAGGTGGTTATCGCCGATTTTGATGGCGACGCTGCTCAATCGGTCGCCAGCGCGATCGGCGAACAGGCAATAGCAGTCCAAGTGGACGTGCGTGATGCCGCTTCGGTTCAAAACATGATTTCAAGAACCGTTGAAGCATTCGGTTCGATCGACATCCTCGTAAACAACGCGGGTCGCGGCTCTCTGGGCACTGTCGAAACGATTGAAGAAGGCGAATGGAACGACATCATGGCCGTTAACGTAAACGGCGTATATCTATGTTCCAAATATGCGATCCCAGAAATGCGCAAGCGCGGCGGTGGTGCAATTGTAAACACTGCATCCAACATTTCGATGGCTATGGCGATCAAAGACCGCACTGCATATGTGGCTGCGAAAGGCGCGACAGCCTCTCTGACTCGTTCGATGGCGCTCGATTTCGCTGACGCAAACATCCGCGTTAACTCCGTCGCGCCGGGCGTCATCTGGTCGAATTACTATAATAAGATGTTGACGCAGGTTCCCGACCCAGAGGCTTTCAAAGATGGCCTGCGTCGCCGCGCTCCGAATAACCGTTGGGGTGAACCTATTGAAATTGCAAACGCGATTGTTTGGCTTGCGTCAGATCGTTCTTCGTTTGCAACAGGCACCATGCTGACCGTCGATGGCGGCGCTTCTATCTGGTAAAACCATGATCCTAGAAGAACGCGATTACCGCTTGGTCCCTGGTGCAACTGCTGCATTCTTGGAGGCCTATGAAACACTAGGCCTTCCAATTCAGCGCCGTCACCTAGGCGAGCCTGTCGGATTTTTCACGACGGACATCGGGGAATTGAACCATGTAATTTCCATGTGGCGATACGACGATTACGCTCAACGAAGCGAACGTCGGGCCAAGATGTTAGCGGATCCTGATTGGCCAGCTTACTTGGCATCCATCAAAGGACTGATCGACGTCCAAAACATTCGAATTCTAACGCCAGCGAAATTTTCTCCCATTCGCTGACGCATTTAATCCAATCCTTATCATCTCGGATTAAATGCCTATCCGCGCCAATCGCATGATCAGAGACCATTACTTTGTCTGAGAATAGCCGATCAGCTCTTTTCATGATCATCGCGATGGCCGGATATGGACTGAATGATACCTTTGTAAAGTTGACAGCCGAGCAGTTTAGTTCTGCGCAGATCATCTTGCTGCGATCTTTTTTTGCATCTGTTTTTCTGCTGGCTGTCCTTTCGCTTCGCAAGGAGTGCCGCCAACTACGCGGCATATTTCAGCCTCTGGTCATGTTCAGAACTCTCGCTGATGCAGCCGCAACCCTTTTCTATGTGTCTGCTCTTTCTGGCCTCCAATTGACTGCTGCCGCAGCGATTTATCAAACCACTCCATTGGCGGTCGCATTGGGTGCTTCTGTCGTCTTTAAAGAAAAGATTGGTGCGATTTCATGGTTGGCCATCGTCTTGGGTTTTCTGGGTGTGTTGATCATCGTTCGGCCTGTCGGAGCCACCTTCAACAACTACACATGGTTTGTGGTTGGTGCCGTTCTCGCATCAACCGCTCGTGACCTCGCCACTAGAAAACTCAAAGATGAGCATTCGTCGTTTACCTTTGCAACCCTGAGCGCTGTGAGTTCTTTGATCATCGGTGGACTACTCTGCATCACGTCGAACCAAAATTTGCTGAACACAGATGGTACTCTTACAGAGTTTTCGTTCCTTTTGGCTGCCGCACTGGCAATTGCTATAGGTTATGTCACCTTGGCTCTCGCAACAAAGTCGGGCGACTTCGGGTTTGTGGGGCCTTTTCGATATTCAATTTTGGTCTACGCAACCCTGCTTGGATATATCGTATTGCATGAAGTGCCCGATCTTATGACGCTTATTGGGTCGGGTATTATCGTAATCAGCGGAATTCTCACGCCTCTGGGGCCCAAGAGCCTAAGACCACAATCTGAGGTCGAAAGGACCAGGCGGGAAGCTATCTCGCACTGAATGGCGAGCGGCCTAAAGTTTTAGAACTCTTAGCAGAGCAGCTTGATCAATCTGAATTTCATATTGTGCTTGAAGTCGAATATGAATAGCGGAAAGAAACTACAATCAAAGCGCTTTGGAATCGTAATTCCGAGCTGATGCTTCCCTAGTGACGCAAAGAGGAAAAAATGCTCGAGCTTAAGGATAAATGGGTTTGGGACAGTTGGTATGTTGAAGATAATGGTCTTTGGCATGCATTTTTCCTTCAAGCAGACCGCAGCTTGGGTGATCCAGAACTACGTCACTGGAACGTTACCCATGGGCATGCGACGAGCACGGATCTGATGAACTGGGATTATAAGGGCACCGTTTTCGGCCCCTCTCCTGACCCCGCGTTTGACGATTTCACTACTTGGACCAGCTTTGTCGTTAAAGACGATAGCGGGGTCTGGAACCTGTTTTATACGGGCACGTCAAAATCTGAGGACGGTAAATTCCAGCGTATTGGCCGCGCGACCAGCAGCGACTTGGAAAACTGGGAACGCCAAGGCATCGCTCTTGATTTGAAGGGCCCGAATTCTGAACATTACGAGAGCCTTAATCTGTCCCGTTGGAAAGACAGTTCACTTCGCGATCCGTGGATAATACGGGATCCAGAGGGCGATGGTTGGCTCATGTATTTCACGGCGCGCTCTCCCAACCCCGAAGATACCTTGGCATCAGGAGCTATCGGGCTGGCCCGGTCTAACGATCTAACAACCTGGACACTCGAGCCACCTGTCTTTGTAGGTGGTTTTGGCGAAATTGAAGTCCCAAGCGTGTTTCAAAAAAATGGCAAATGGTACTGCCTTTTCTGTACGACTGAGCAATTCTGGTCAGAGGAATTCCGAGAAAATTACGATGGCGAAGGAACCTCAGGAAACCATTATCTGATCGCGGATCATCACCTCGGACCATGGAAAATTGCACCTGGTCCGTTCTTGGATGGATCGAAGACCTGTGATCGCTATGCACCTCGGTGGATCGGCAAAGATGGTCGTGATTATTATATCGCCTGTAATCGTGGTCCCGACGACACCTTTGAAGGGACTCTAATCGACCCAATCGAGTTGGGCGTCGAGAGTAACGGCCTCCTTAAATTCTGCTGATCCCTATTTGTAGCCACGGAAGCTCCAAACAGATTGATATAACTTATTTAGGTAAGTAAGTTATATTATATTAATATGGAGCTGCACATGACCAAATACAAATCCCTCGATAAAGACCACGGTCCCGCTTTTGTAATCCCGCCAGAAGGCGGCGAAAATCACTGGCAACCAGTCCCAGCGAACGGTTCAATCTCCGTTCGCGTCGCGCCACATATCGCCGACCTGACCCACGATTTCAGCCTCGGGACACAGACTTTGCCACCGCGCGGATACGTACGCGAACATGCGCATCCGGAACACGACGAAGTTCTGCATTTCATCTCTGGAACCGGGAAAGCGGTAATCGACGGCGAAGAACATAAAGTCGTTCCTGGAACGACAATTTTTGTTGGGAAAAACCGTCGTCACATGTTCATCAACAATTCCGAGGGTGAACTGCACTGGCTTTGGTTCATCGCCCCTCATGGACTAGAGCGTTTCTTTGCCGAAATTGGGCAGCCAATGACATCAACCGAGGCCCCTGCCCCGTTCCCGCGGCCCGAAAATGTTTTGAGCATTGAACTCGACACCGCGTTCTCTGATCAAAGCAAATATGGCGGCCTCGAACCAAACTTTGACTAAAAATATGGGCCGGCTCAGTCCGGCCCATTCTTGTTTCACGCAGTGGTTTCACATTACAAGGTTAACGCCACAAGAAAGCGGAACGGAGCCCATGGTGAACACAGAGGTCAACACGACGCACCGATCAGTCATTTACAGATTGCTGAAGCTATCGAGCATGATGCTCAAGACCCGCGACGTATATGCTTCGCAGATCGGAGTGACCTCGCCTCA
>CAYWUN010000041.1:0-21765 GCA_964461315.1 uncultured Aestuarium sp. | reverse complement strand
TTAACTCTAAGTGTTGATAAGAGGAGGAACGCTGATGTTTAGGCTGGCGACTGTATTGTTTTCTCTGATTGCGACGACGCTTGCTGGGTCGTTCGTTGTTGCGGCGCTCACGATAGGAATGGTCTCGCTTGGGCCGATCCTCGTTGCGGCGGCGATTGGCGCGGCGCTTGCCATTCCGGTGAGCCTCTTCGTCGCAAAGATGATCGTAAATAATTAAGCGACGGAACCCGCGGGGCGCTGCGTATTACTCCTATATCCCAAGGAGAACGCCATGACCCGCCTATCCGTGATCTATATCGCCTTGATCGCTACATTGAGCAGCATGGCGGTCTATTCTTCGGCGGTATTCTAGGCGTTGAGGAAGTGCCTCACCGAGGCTTCGAACTCGCGCGGCTTTTCTGCGTGAAGCCAGTGTCCTGTGTCGGGGATTTTTGCAAAATAGCTGTTCGGGAATAACTCTTTGATCCGTGCGCGATACTCGGGTTTCACATAGTCGGAGTTTGCCCCCGACAAGAATAAGGTTGGCCCCGTGAACTGGCCCGAGACATCGGGAAAGCCGACGATCTTGTCCATCTCGGCTTCGAGCACGTCGAAGTTCAGCTTCCAGCGCTTTTCTTTGAGATCAAGCGATTGCAGGAAGAAGTCGCGCAGGCCTGCGCCAAGGTGCTCTAGTTGCTCGGCTGCGTCAGAACGGTTCTGAACATGGGAGAGGTCTACGGCGCGCATAGCGTCGATATTTCCGGTTTGCGTGTGCGTGTAGGCAACGGGCGCGATGTCCGCGACCACGAGTTTGCGCACTTTTTCCGGATGCTGAAGCGCGAGAAGCATCGATGCCTTGCCGCCCATCGAATGACCGACAACATCCCATTGGCCGTCAATGACCTCGGCCAGATCGTCGCCAAGCTCAGGATAAGAATGTGTTTCTTTCCAAGGGCTTGATCCATGGTTGCGCATGTCGACACAGACAACTTCGCGCTCGTCAGAGAGCCGCTTTGCGATCACGCCCCAATTGCGAGCTGAACCGAAAAGCCCGTGTGCAATCAGGAGGTTAGAGCGTTCAGTCGGGGCGCCATGGCGGATCGTGTTCAACATACATCACTACATATTCTTAAGTAGGCGCAGGAGCCAGAGGGTTTGAGCGGATACCTGCCGATAGGCTAGTGGGGGGTATGCAACGTAGTACGCTTGAACAACACCTGATTCCTCTCGAAGGGATGCTTGAGGAGAAGCTTCGCCTCAAGTCCGGCCAGCTGCGCGACCGTCTGAGTAAGGCGCGTTATCGTCTACCTCGGCGCCTCCGCAAGGATGTAGAGTTCATTCTTCAGGCTGACTACATGACCCAAAACCCGCAGCTTGCGATTATGGTGAGCGAGTCGCGGTTCCTTGGAGCGGTCAGAGCGGTCGCTGCGTATTTGTCCGACCTCGATCCTGCAAAGGAACGGAAAGACCGATTGCTGAACCTCGCTGCGCTCATTGCGCTTTACGTTCTGATGACAGGCGTAGCCGTGATCGGCGTCATGGTCTGGCGCGGACTTATCTAAAACTTGAATGAGAGCTGGTCTGTTTTTGCCTGTTTCGCAGGCTTGCGGCTTGGTGTGCTTTTGCGACTGGCGTGCTTTGCAACCACGCGCGTTGCCTCGACCTTATGGCCTGCACTCTTGCGAATTGCATAAATTGCATCACGGGCGAATTTGGTCGCTGCGTTATGGTCTACAATAGGGGGCGGGTAGGACGTCTTGCCACTCCATTTCCGTGGCTCATGAAGAAAAGTATCGGGCACAGATGCGAGTTCAGGGAGATACTTGCGGATGAATGCGCCATTCGGGTCGTGGTCATAGCCCTGTTTGATCGGGTTATAGATGCGGATCGTGTTGATGCCTGTTGTTCCTGATTGCATCTGAACCTGCGGCCAATGAATGCCGGGTTCATAGTCGACGAACTGACGCGCAAGGAAGAGCCCGCTCTGACGCCAAGGTAGCCAAAGGTGATAGCTTGCAAAGGACATTAGCATCGCGCGCATACGGAAATTAAGCCAGCCGTGTTGATTAAGTGCGCGCAGGCAAGCGTCCACAAAAGGATAGCCCGTAAGGCCACCTTGAAACGCATCAAGTCGATCTGACGTGCTGTTCTCAAGCCGTAGCCCATCATAGGCTGAATGCATGTTTTCGAACTCGATGCGCGGTTCGTCTTCGAGCTTTTGAATAAAGTGGCAGTGCCAATGCAGGCGCCCAGCGAATGAGGAGAGTGAATTGCGCCAAGCCTTGTCTGATGGCTGATCCAACTCGCGCATCCGCGTCCAAGTTGCTTGGGCTGCGTCGCGCATCGAAAGGGTGCCCCAAGTGAGGTGAGGCGAAAGACGCGAGCTTGCATCGAATGCCGTGATTGGGCTCGACATCTCAAAACGGTAGTTGCGTCCTCTCACGTAAAGGAAACTGTCTAATGTACTGAGCGCTGCATTGCGTCCACCTCGTTGGCGTGCGGGACATGGATCTTGGTCTAGGCCGAGCTCATTTGCCGATGGAATGGTCGTAGGGAAATCGCAAACTGGGCTTCGAATTGTGCTGGGCGTGGGTGCGAGCGTTGTGGCCATCACCTTGTCCCAGTGCTCTGCCCAGCCAGCGCGCGTTTTCAGGCGTCGGACAACGCCAGTTTGGGTGATCTCTTGCCACTCCATCCCCTGTGCTTTGACCCATGACGCGATGCGCTTGTCGCGTTCAAATGTCCATGTGTTCCCCGTTTCCTCGTGGCTCCAGAGTTTGAAGGCGCCGAAACGCTCGCGAATGAGGCTAAGTGCTAGAACGGCATCCATAGTAAGAGCATAAAGTTCTGATCCGCGCGCCCTAAGGTCGCTTTGCAATTCGCTCAGGCACTCTGATGCAAAAGCCCATTGCCGCGCTGAACTGTCGGGAAGCTGCCAATAGTCCGGCTCTGCTATATAGATGGGGAGGACTACGCCGTTTTTGACGGCTTGGACGAGAGGCTCGTGATCTTGAACCCTCAAGTCGCGTTTGAACCAGACGACGTTCAGCACCGTTTCCTCTCCGATAATTCAGGGGGAAACCTAGGCCACGATCAGGGCAGGGCAAGTTTATCTGGGGGCAATTGCCTTTGATGAGAGCGGTTCTCGGACAACCAAAGTCACGGTCACGAAAGCCACATAGAGCAGCATGTACCACGATCCCATCTTGGCAAAGTTGACCATGTCCGCGCTTGTTTGGCCGCTATAGATCCAAGTCTTAGTCGCTGTTCCGATGTTTTCTGCGATCCAGAGGAAGAACGACGAGAGGAACGCAGCGAGTGGGAGAGGCATCCAATACCAACGGCCAATCTCGAACCAAATCCGTGTGCGCCAGAACAATAGGACTGAGCCGATAAATAGACCCAAACGAATGTCCCAGATGTAATGGTGCGTAAAGAAATTCAGGTAAATCAGCCCCGCAAAGCACAATGTGACCCAATAAGGCGGGTAGGGCGCAAATCGCATATCAAAGAGACGCACAGCGCGGGCCATGAAGCTGCCAACCGATGCGTACATGAACCCCGAGAAAAGCGGCACGCCTGCAATTTTAAGCAGGCCTGCGCCGGGGTAATCCCAGCTCCCCATGTGGAGCTTGAACACTTCCATGATTGTGCCCGTGATGTGAAAGAGCAAGATCACCTTGGCTTCGGACAGGGTCTCGAGCCGAAAGAGCAGGAATAGGATCTGAAGCGAAAGGGCGTAGGCGACTAGAGCGTCGTAGCGGGCAATCGGCCAATCCGACTGCCAGATTTGACTGGAGACGATCATGCCGATCAGGAGCAAGCCGCCAAAGAGTGTCGCCCAGCCCATCTTGACGACGAACATTACAAACTCGGTGATCGGGAGTGGAAGCTTCGCACGAAGCCAATCGCCTAATCGTCTCTCAAGTGTTTTGGTCTGCATGGCACACCGATAAATAGAAAAAGGGGGCTTGTCAGCCCCCTTACACGTTAGTCTGAAGTCCGCTCTTAGAGGTTCGGGTAGAGCGGGAACTTTTCACAAAGGGCGGCGACTTCTTCGCGGACCTTTGCTTCGATTTCGGCGTTGCCG
Organism: uncultured Aestuarium sp.; assembly: GCA_964461315.1. GTDB lineage: Bacteria > Pseudomonadota > Alphaproteobacteria > Rhodobacterales > Rhodobacteraceae > Marivivens. The sequence continues at coordinate 17,696 of CAYWUN010000041.1, read as the reverse complement.
TCAGCGCCATTTGCTGCGAGGCCGTCAACGACTTCGACGATCCAGTCAGCGATCTGGCGGAACTCCGCCTCGCCAAAGCCGCGAGTGGTGCCTGCTGGTGTGCCGAGACGAACGCCCGAAGTCACAGTCGGCTTTTCCGGATCAAACGGGATACCGTTCTTGTTGCAGGTGATATGCGCACGGCCAAGAGCCTTTTCGGTGTCGTTGCCCTTTACGCCTTTGGGGCGCAGGTCAACGAGCATCACGTGGCTGTCAGTGCCGCCGGTGACGATGTCGAGGCCACCCTTCATGAGCTGATCAGCAAGCGCCTGAGCGTTTACAACGACCTGCTTCTGATACGACTTGAACTCGGGACGGAGAGCTTCGCCGAAAGCAACTGCTTTACCAGCGATGACGTGCATCAGCGGGCCACCCTGAATGCCTGGGAAGATTGCCGAGTTAACCTTTTTGGCGATGTCCTCGTTGTTGGTGAGGATCATGCCGCCACGCGGACCGCGAAGGGTCTTGTGCGTGGTGGTGGTTGCAACATCTGCATAGGGGAAAGGCGACGGATAGATGCCAGCCGCGACAAGGCCAGCAAAGTGAGCCATGTCGACCATGAGAAGCGCGCCAACAGAGTCAGCAATTTCACGCATTTTCGGGAAGTCGATGATACGGGGGATAGCCGAGCCGCCAGCGATGATGAGCTTTGGCTTGTGCTCGGTTGCGAGGGCTTGGATCTGATCATAGTCGATCTGGCTGTCCTGCTGGCGAACGCCATACTGGATCGCGTTGAACCATTTGCCCGACTGGTTCGGCTTTGCACCGTGGGTCAGGTGGCCGCCTGCATCGAGGCTCATGCCGAGGATGGTGTCACCGGGGGTCAGAAGTGCCTGATACACACCTTGGTTCGCCTGCGAGCCCGAGTTGGGCTGAACGTTGGCGAATTCGCACCCAAAGAGTTCTTTGGCGCGGTTGATGGCAAGATCTTCTGCGATGTCGACGAACTGGCAACCGCCATAGTAGCGACGGCCCGGATAGCCTTCTGCGTACTTGTTGGTCATCACCGAACCCTGAGCTTCCATAACGGCAGCAGAGACGATGTTTTCGGATGCGATTAGTTCGATCTCGTGGCGCTGACGGCCAAGCTCTTGGCGGATTGCGCCAAAGATTTCGGGATCGCGGGTTTCAAGGCTTTCGGTAAAGAAACCGGAATCGGTAGCAGTCATTGGAATTCCTCTGGCTGAGGGGGTTGGTTCTGCGCCTGATTATGGGCAACTGGCTTCGGGATAAACCCTAGAAAACGTCATAATCTTCATGAAAACGAAGTGAATACGATATTCACCGTTCTTATCCGCGCAAATTTCCATTCATCGTCACAAAACTGGGACGCATTTGATGTGTTCAATGTTTGCCGCAAGCTGTTACACATACACACGAACGACGTGAGAATTAGCTCTATGGAAAAGATCGCTTTTGTTGCCAGCGAGGCGCCCGCCGCCCAAGAAGCCTTTGAGGTTTTGACGGGGCGCTACGGGTCTGTCGCGCTGGAGGAGGCCGAAGTAATCGTTGCGCTGGGCGGTGACGGTTTCATGCTCCAAACCCTCCATGCGACACAGGCACTTCCAGCACCTGTTTACGGTATGAACCGTGGAACAGTTGGCTTCTTGATGAATGAGTATCACGAAGATGATCTCCTCTTTCGTCTCGCTGCCGCCGAAGAAGAGGATATCAATCCCCTCTCAATGGTTGCTTATACGACCGATGGCGCGCGGCACGAGGCTTTGGCGATCAACGAAGTGAGCCTTTTGCGCGCGGGTCCGCAAGCCGCAAAACTTCGCATTTCGGTCGATGGCCGTTTGCGTCTTTTCGAGCTGGTCTGTGACGGTGCGTTGGTTGCGACGCCCGCTGGCTCTACGGCTTATAACTATTCGGCCCATGGTCCGATCCTCCCTATCGGGTCGGATGTGCTCGCCCTGACCGCGATGGCGGCGTTTCGCCCCCGCCGCTGGCGTGGAGCGCTCTTGCCAAAGTCGGCCAAGGTGGTCTTTGACGTGATCGACCCTGCCAAGCGCCCCGTAATGGCGGACGCCGATAGCCGTTCTGTCCGCAATGTCGTTAAGGTCGAGATCGAGAGCCGTCAGGACATCACGCATCGCATCCTTTTCGATCCGGGACACGGACTTGAAGAACGTCTCTTGCAGGAACAGTTCGTCTAAGAGCACTTGTGATACCAGTCTGCCCGTGCTTTGAAAGCGCATAAGCAGACCAAGGTTTCCGATGCTTCACGTTCTTACGCACAATATTCTGCCTGTTTTCTCGATGCTCGCGCTGGGCTTTTTGCTCGGGCGTCTTGGCAAAGTCTCGCGTCAAGAAGCGGCAGCGGTAAATCGTGTTGCGTTCCTCGTCCTTCAGCCAGCTCTGATCTTTCCGCTGATCAACGGGCTCCATTGGGAAGAATTTCGGCTCGATGCGCTCGGCCTCTACGCCTTTGCCCAGCTTTTGGTCTTCTTGCTGACCTTTGTCATCGCGACCCGCGTTTTCAAGCGCGAAACCCCTGAGGCATGGCTTTTGTCCATGGCAACCATTTTTGTGAACACACTGCTTTACGTGTGGCCGATTTCGTTCCTGATCTATGGGGCAGGGGCGGTTTTGCCGATCACGGGTATCGTGGCGTGGGACTCGGCCTTTTCGTTCGCGTTCTTCATTGTCACGACGGACCTATTGATGAACCGAGAGGCGACAGCGCTCCAGTCGTTCAAGCGCGTTGCGAGCAATCCTGTCCTGATCGCGATCATTCTTGGCGCGATCACAAATGCATTGGGCATTGCCACGCCAGAACCCGTTCTGACTGGGATGAAATTCGCAGGAGCGGCAGCTGCCCCGCTGACGCTCTTTGCTTTGGGAGTGATCCTATCCGGTCATGCGATGAAGCCAAGCGGCACGATCCTTACCATATCGGCCATTAAGCTCCTCGTGTTTCCGCTGATCGTTTGGTTGCTGCTTGGGCTCGGGACGCGCCCACAGGAATGGAGCGATCTGGTGCTTTTGACTTCGGCAGGCCCGTCAGGTGCGATGGCCTTTGCCCTTGCTATGCTCCACGGCGTACGCACGGATCAGATCGCACCTGTGATTATTTGGACCTCGGTGCTCTCTCTCATCTCGCTCGCGGTTCTCGCATAAATTTTGGAACCCAACGGCTACTTTCTCGTTGTCTCTTCGAAGCGCCAGTTATGGCGCGATTAGAGATAAAGGAGTTTGATATGAACTGGGATCGTATTGAAGGAAATTGGAAACAGCTCACTGGTTCGGTCAAGGCCAAGTGGGGCGATTTGACCGATGACGAGATTGCGGAAGCTGAAGGCAACCGCGATGTTCTCGTTGGCAAAATTCAGGAAAAATACGGCATCGCGAAGGATAAGGCCGAAGAACAGGTGGATGAATTCGCCAGTTCGATAAAGCACTAACTTTCGAATTGCTCAAAGAAGAAGGGCGGCAGGATCACCTGCCGCCCGTCTTGTATCATTTGGCGTAGCCGAGAGGGATGAGCGCCTCGCGGATTTCATCGAGGATCGCTGGATCGTCGATGGTTGCAGGCAGCTTGAACTCTTGGCTGTCCGCGATCTTGACCATTGTCGCGCGCAAAATCTTGCCCGAGCGGGTTTTCGGCAGACGATCAACTACCACAGCCAATTTGAACGCTGCAACAGGGCCGATCTTGTCTCGAACGAGCTTCACAACTTCTTTGACGATCTCGTCATGAGGGCGATTGCAGCCGTTGTTGAGGCAGAGGAAGCCAAGCGGCATCTGACCCTTCAGATCATCCGAAACGCCGATCACAGCGCATTCCGCAACATCAGGGTGTGACGCTAGAACTTCTTCCATCGCACCAGTCGAGAGACGGTGGCCGGCGACGTTGATCACGTCATCGGTGCGGGCCATGATATAAAGATAGCCGTCCTCATCAATCACACCTGCATCGCCGGTCTCATAGTAGCCGGGGAAGGAATTAAGATAGGATTTCTTAAAGCGCTCTTCAGCGTTCCAGAGTGTCGGGAGGGTGCCTGGAGGAAGCGGCAGCGGTGTCACAATCGCACCAAGCTCTCCACGCGGAAGTTCCTTGCCGTTCTCGTCAACGACCTTGAAGTCGTAACCCGGCATCGAAACCGAAGGCGAGCCAATCTTGACGGGGAGGAGTTCGACACCGACGGGGTTGCAGACAGCGGGATAGCCAAGCTCGGTCTGCCACCAATGGTCGATGATCGGTTTGTTGAGCTTTTCCTGCGCCCAAATGATCGTGTCAGGGTCGGCACGTTCGCCTGCAAGGTAAACCGTGCGGAGTTTGGAAAGATCGTACTTCTTGACGAACTCGCCCTTGGGGTCCTCACGCTTGACAGCACGGAACGCAGTTGGAGCAGTGAAGAAGGCGCGGACTTCGTATTCTTCGATGATGCGCCAGAAGGTGCCTGCATCCGGAGTGCCGATAGGCTTGCCTTCGAACACGATGGTTGTGTTGCCGTGAATGAGCGGTCCATAAGTGATGTAGGAGTGACCAACGACCCAACCCACATCTGAAGCGGCCCAGAAGACTTCGCCTGGTTCAACATTGTAGACGTTTTTCATCGTCCAGTTCAGTGCAACGCAGTGACCCGCAGTGTGGCGAACAACGCCTTTGGGCTGGCCAGTCGTGCCCGACGTGTAAAGGATATAGGCGGGGTGGTTGCCTTCAACAGGAACGCATTCCGCTGGCTCGACACCTGCTTGGAACCCATGCCAATCATAGTCGCGGCCTTCGATCAGCTTTGCCACTTCCTGTTCGCGCTGGAAGATCACACAGAAGTCTGGCTTGTGCGTGGCAAGCTCGATCGCACCATCTAGCAGCGGCTTATAATGCACAACACGGTTGGGCTCGAGACCGCAGGAACTCGCGATAATCGCTTTGGGCGTTGCATCATCGATCCGAACAGCGAGCTCATTGGCAGCAAAGCCGCCGAACACAACCGAGTGGATTGCGCCAATACGAGCACAAGCGAGCATAGCTTCCAAAGCTTCGGGAACCATCGGCATGTAAATAATGACGCGGTCGCCCTTTTCGATGCCTTTTGCACGAAGTGCACCTGCGAGTGAGGCAACGCGTGCCTGAAGTTCGCTAAATGTGATGATGTGCTTGGACTTGGTAATTGGGCTGTCGTGAATGATCGCAGCTTGATCCCCGCGGCCGTTCTCTACATGGCGGTCAACTGCGTTATAGCACGCATTCAATTTGCCATCGGAAAACCACTCATAAATAGGCGCATTTTCGTCAAACAGTGCCTTGCTCGGCTTTTCGACCCAGTCGATAGCTTCGGCAGCTTCCATCCAGAATGCATCTGGATTGGCCTTCCAGCTATCGTAAACCTCTTTATACGTCATCGGTGGTTCTCCTCTCACTTGGTCAAAGTGTTAGAGGATGTATTGAACTTTGGACAAGTTCCTTGATGGATAGCGCGTCAGATTAGCGCGGGAAATTTGCAGAAATTATCCGAAACTGTCTGCAAATTTTTGCAAACTTAGCGATAATTCGCTATTTTCTGTATCAAGAAACAGACTTTGCAAAGTTCTCGTTGCTGTTTGCGAATCCGACCTCAGATGTTCTCTGGCGTGAAAAGTTCAAATGCGAGAGTGGTTCGTTGCGTCCCTGCTTCTGCCCCTGCGCGCTTTGCTCGGATGAGGGTTGCAATCAAGTTTTCAGCCATCTTTTGCATCGGGTGCGAGATGACGAGGTCCATCGTTCCATCGAGAAGTGCGGCGCGGGTTGGCGCGATGAGTTCGTAGCCAACGACAACTAGCTCCTTTGCGCGTCCACTTTCACGCAGGGCAGCGAGAACGCCGGTTATACCGCCGCCTGATATGAAAATCCCGCAAAGATCAGGGTTATCGGCGATGATCTTTTCCGTCATTTCATGAGCAACGCTCGAGGACTCAAAGGTGGTCTCTGCTTCAAGGAGTGTGAAATCGCATTTGTGTTCGCGGAAATACGAGCGAAAGCCGCTTTCGTTCTGATCTTGGTTCTTAAAGCGATGGTGCCCAACCAAGGTCGCGATTTTGCCTGACGAACGCGAAAGTCTATCGAACGCCCAGGCTGCGGTGCGTCCTACTTTCCAGTTATCCAGCCCGACATAGCCTACGTTTCCGTTCGATAAGATCGGCGAAATGAGGGCGATGACAGGGATGCCTTTTGAAGTCACTTCGTTGATTGCATCAACGATTGTCGGATGCTCAGGTGCTACGATAGAAATTGCATCATTTCGTACCGCCATGTCGCGAATATTGTCGCTGATCGATTCGGGAAGAAGGTCCCGCAGGAATTCGATCTCAATCTCGATATGTATGTCAGGGAATGCCGAGACGGCCTGACGTATGGCTTGCGCCAAGTCTTCGTAGAATGTTCGGCCCTTTTGCTGAAGTAGAATGCCTAGGCGGTAGGTCTCTTGATTGGCTGAGATCGCACTCTTGATTGTGCCCAAACCATAAAATCCAATTTTTTCAGCAGCTTCATGGACGCGATCCATTGTTGGTTTGCGCACCTCTCCGGCGCCGCGAAGGATGCGGTTTACCGTGGAAACGGACACATTTGCGGCCTCTGCGAGGTCTTTAATTGTGGGTCGCGCCATATCAGGGGTGTCTCAAAAAGTTTCATTTACTCGGTCAAATTTGAAACGAAAGAAATGAAATTGCAAGCGAAGTTTGACTCCACTTGATTTGATTTAGGTCAAAATGCACCAACTGACTGACATCAAACAGGCCAAGCGCCTGCTTGCGGAGGGGAGCACTAGAATGGACGATTCCAAGTTCGGTACACGCGACAAGCGCGGCAACTGGACCCCGAACGAGACGCTCGAGATAGCGCCGTTCTGGCGTGGAAAATTTGGCGAAATGGGTAAATTCCTGATAGGCTATGTTTGGCCATGGAATGCATTCCATATGGCAACTGCAATTCTGTATTGGATTTTCATCATCCCTGATGTTGAAACCATGAAAACCCTTTCGTGGGACTGGGCGCTCTATCTATTTGCCGTGAATGCCGTTGCGGTATTCCTTCTATTTGGTGGGATTGAGTTCTTCTACTACGTGAAGCGCAAGCAAGAGACCCGCTTCAAATATAACGGCAAGTTCCCTTCGGAAAATCCGTCTGACGTGTTTTGGTTCAAGAGCCAGAACCTCGACAACTTCCTTCGCACTTATGTTTTCTCGGTACCGCTTTGGACCCTTTGGGAAGTCGGCGCGCTCTGGGCCTTTGCAAACGGCTGGGCAACTTGGCTGAACTGGGAAGAAAACTGGCTCTATCTTTCGCTCTTGGTGCTTTTGGTGCCGGCGATCCACGAGATCCATTTCTTCCTGATCCACCGCCTGATCCACACCGAGTTTCTCTATAAGCACGTACATTCCGTGCATCACAATTCGATTAATCCGAGCCCGTGGTCGTCACTGTCCATGCACCCTGTCGAAGGTTTCCTCTACTTCTCGGAAATCCTGTGGTTCATGCTGATCCCGACCAACCCGATCGTTATGCTGTTCAATCTGCACTCGACTGGCTTTGGGGCGATCAACGGTCACATTGGTTTCGACAAGCTCGAACTGACCGAAGAAACCACCATGCCGAGCCATGCTTACGCGCACTATCTTCACCACAAGTATTTTGAGGTGAATTACGGCGGCGACGGCCTCATCCCGCTCGATAAGTGGTTCGGCTATTGGCACGACGGCTCGAAGGAAGCCGACGAGCAAATGAAAGAACGTTTCCGCAAGAAAAAAGCAAAGATGAACGCCAAGAAGGCGGCATCTACCCCTGCGGAATGAAACCAAGTGGGTGTCCGTGGAGGATGGGCACCTGCAAAACAACCAGCCGAATAATCGGCGCAAAAGCTTCAATGGGAGGAAAAATCATGAAACTTTTGAACGTACTTGCAACGACCGCTCTGGTCACCGCTGCGGCTTCGATGGCAGCTGCAGAAGGCGCAAACATCTTCGTAATCGGCGGTAAGCCCGATGACCCGTTCTGGTCGCGCGTTAAGATGGGCGCAGAAGATGCTGGCAAAGTTGCAGAAGCACAGGGCGGCTCGGTTACCTGGCTTGGCCCGCAGAACTATGACAACCTCGGCCCGGATGCTGCTGAACTTATCCGTCAGGCAATCGACCAAGGTGCAGATGCAGTTGTAGGCCCGGATTGGGTTCCTGAAGCGATGGACCCGGCTTTCGAAGCTGTTGTCGCTGCTGGCATCCCGCTTGTTATCTATAACGCTGGTGGCATCGAAGCCGCTGATCGTCTCGGTGCAATGAACTATGTTGGCGCAGTTGACTACAAGTCGGGCTATGCTGGCGGTGAATACCTCGGCAACAATGGCCACAAGAATGGCGCTTGCGTAAACACTCTTCCGGGTGCAGCGAACATCGAAGCTTTCTGTAATGGCTTTAACGATGGCCTTGCAGCTGCAGGCGGCACCGGTTCGGTACTCCAGCTTCCAGCAACCGCATTCGGTGACGCGACCGCAGTTGCTCAGGCTGTTCGTGCACACCTTCTGCAGAACCCTGAAATCGATGCGATGTTTGCTATCGGTGACGGCGACACCAACGCAACCGTTTCCGGTATCCAGCAGGCTGGCAAGGGCGGTTCGGTCCACGTCTGCGGCATGAACTTCAACGACTCGATCCTTGCCAACATTCAGGCAGGCACTCAGGACTGCGCAATCGACCAGCAGGGCTACCAGCAGGGCTTCTTCGCAGTTTCGATCCTCAACAACTTCGTAAACTACGGCACTACCATCCCGACCCGTGAAATCCTCACCGGTCCGGGCGTGATCGATGCTTCGAACGTTGAGCTCGTAATCGCAGGCGTTAAGGCCGGCGCTCGCTAATCGCTTTCTCGCCCGCTGCCTTTGGCGGCGGGCGTTTTTTGTTGGGGCGTTGCCCCCAAGAACTCTCCCAATAAGGAAGCAACCAAATGTCAACGACCAGTAGGGACCAAAAAACCCAATTGTCGCTCGGCAATATTATGCGGCGCCCCGAAACGGGTTCGTTCGTTGGTTTGGTATTCGTTTTTACGTTTTTCGCAATTCTCGGTGGTCCGATTTTCGTGGGTGCACCGGGTTGGTCCAGCTGGCTGAATATTGCAGCAGAAGTTGGCATTGTCGCTCTTCCGGTCGGTCTTTTGATGATTGCGGGCGAACTTGATATTTCAGTGGGCTCTGTAATTCCCGCCTCTTCGATGACGGCGGCAATTGTCTCTGGCCACTTTGGTCTTGCTGCTCCGATTGGCATCGTCTGCGGTCTCGGGGTCGGTCTTCTTGTTGGCTTTATCAACGGTTATCTTGTTGCCAAGACCAACATCCCATCGCTGATCATCACCATTGGGACGATGTTTGCTGTTATGGGCCTTACGCTCGGGTTTGCGGTACTTATCGTCGGCTCGACGAGCGTTTCTCTCGTCGCTGACCCGCTTACCAAGAAACTGCTCGGCACCTTCATCGGCGGGATGTTCAACGTTTCGATGTTCTGGTGGGCAGGCTTCGTTGCGATCATCTTTTACGTTCTTCACATCAGCCACATCGGGAACTGGATTTTCGCTTTGGGAGGTGATCGTGATAGTGCGCGCAACGCAGGTATCCCGACCGCAAACCTAACTATCGGGCTTTATATGCTCTCGGGCTTTGCAGCAGCATTCGTCGGTATTCTGCAGCTGTTGACCTACACGAGCGCCCAAGTCGCAAGTGGTCAGCCGTTCATCTTTAATTCGATCATGTGTGTCGTCATTGGTGGCGTTCTGCTGACAGGTGGCGCGGGTTCAGTGATCGGGATCGTGATCGGCACCGCGACCTTCTCGATCGTGAACCAAGGCATCTTCTTCTCTGGTCTCGATCCGAACGTGGGTTCAATCTTTATCGGTGTCCTTCTCTTGGCAGCGGTTCTTTCGAACGACGGCTTCCGTGCCCTCGCAATCAAATACTCCACCAAGAAAAGCTGAGGATCACTGAAATGTCCGTATTCGGTCCCTTTCTTCGTCGTCCTGAAGCAGCCTCTGCAATCAGCTTGATCGGCATCATCGCATTCTACGTCCTCATCGGCGGTGTGAACCTAGCCACGCTCTTCGGTGCAGCCAGCTGGGTCAATTTCGCAGCTAACCTTGGTATCGTGGCCATTCCTGTCGGTATTTTGATGATCGGTGGCTACATCGACATTTCTATCGGTGCGATGATCCCCGCGGGGTCCATGACCATTGCTATCGTCTCGGGTTACTATGGTCTCCCGATCTGGGTTGGCATGTTTGCAGCGCTTGCAATTGGTGCTGTCGTTGGTTTCGTAAACGGCGTTCTGACTGTTCGCACTACGGTGCCTTCCCTCATCATTACGCTTGCCACACTTGTTGTGATGCAGGGTGTCGTACTTGCAGGTGCAAAGCTTCTGACGGGTAATGCGAGCGTTTCACTTGTCTCGCCTGATTGGGCGAAGACGATGTTCGGCGGTCTTATCGGCGGAAGCCATCAGACGATCATCTTCTGGTGGCTGCTCTTTACGGTGATCTTTGCGTTTGTGATCCAGAAGAAATCGGTTGGTAACTGGGTTTTCGCGATGGGTGGAGACATCGTCTCGGCTCGTAACGCAGGTATCCCTACGACCAAGCTCACAATCGCTCTGTTCATGATTTCAGGCATGAGCGCGACCTTTGTCGGGATGTGCGGCGCGATCCAGTTCAACTCGGCTCAGGTATCGGGCGGTATGGGCTATATCTTCAACGCAATCGTGAGCGTTGTAGTGGGTGGTACGTTACTTACCGGTGGTTTCGGTTCAATCTTCGGGATTTTCCTCGGCGTTCTGACCTTCTCCATCGTGAGCCAAGGCATCTACTTTACCCAGATCGACCGCAACTGGTCGAACCTGATCATCGGTGTGACGCTGCTTCTGGCCGTCGCCATGAATGAGACTTTCCGTAAACTCGCTCTTTCCCCGGCAAAGAAAAAGGAAACGAGCGCGGTCCCAGTTCGCCGCGAGGCGTAATCAATCGGCGCAAGCCGAGCCATTGTCGAGCCGCCACCCGGCGGTAATCAGAGGAGGATATCGACATGACCTTTAAGACCACTATCATGACGGCTCTTGCAGCTGCAGTGATCTCGACCGGTGCATTCGCACAGGACATCGCTGTGATTGCAGGTTCGGTAGAAGACGCATTCATGGACAAGATCAAGAAGGGCGTTGATGACGCAACTCACATGGTCGAAGCCAACGGCGGTACTGTTCAGTATCTCCGCACACAGAACTACGAAAACTTCGGTCCTGACCTAGTAACCCTGATCAACCAAGCTGTTGCACAGGGCGTTGACGGTATCGCAATCCCCGTTTGGGTTCCGGATGCACAGATCCCTGCGCTTCAGGCAGCTGCTGCTCAGGGCATCAAGATCATGCAGTACAACTCGGGTCTCCCTGTTAAAGCTGACATCGGTGCGCTCAACTACTTCGGTTCGGACGAATACGCTGCTGGCTTCGGCGGTGGTAAGTACCTTGCTGAAAAAGGTGCAAAGCACATCCTTTGCCACATCCAGGTTCCTGGCGCGATCAACCTCGAAGAGCGTTGCCGCGGCGTAACTGATGGCGCTGCTGCTGCTGGTGCATCGGTCACCGTTCTGAACACCCCGCCGAACCTTGACGGCGACGTCACCGGTACTGCCGAGGCTCTCAAGGCAGAATTCATCGGCGATAGCTCGATCGACGCAATGGTTTCCTGTGCTGACTTCGGTGCAGCTGCTGGTGCAAACGCCGTTGAGCAGACCGGTGCAAACGTGATGGTTTCGGCCTTTGACTTCTCGCCCGCTTCGCTCGAGCGCATCTCGGCTGGTACTCAGACCATGGCGATCGACCAGCAGCCCTACCTTCAGGGCTTCCTCGCAACTTCGATGCTGTTCGCGAACCTGAAGTTCGGCACCGAGATCTCGACCGATCCGGTTCTCACCGGTCCTGCGATCATCGACGCGGCAAACGTTGACGCAGTTAAGGCCGGCGCTGCTCTCGGCGCTCGCTAATAACTCGACGATATCCCCGGCTGGAACGCCAGCCGGGGACCTTCCATGCGACGTCATAGGTGTCGCGAACACTAAATAAGCTTAGCTTGGGAAAGACCAGCATGGCAGACAATAGCTCAAACCAAAACGACAACGGCTTTTCACTTCTCGGGCTCCTTCGCCGTCCCGAAGCAGGTGCCGCTGCAGGCTTCGTCCTGATCTTTATTTTCTTTAGTTATTTCGGTTGGGATAAGAACTTCCTTACACCGCTTGGTTCTTCAACTTGGCTCAACTTTGCGTCGAAGGTCGGTATCGTCGCTATTCCGATTGGCTTTTTGATGATTGCGGGCGAACTCGATATCTCTATCGGGGCGCTCATCCCAGCAGGTGGCATCGTCCTAGCGATGGGTGTCGAACTCTATGGTTTAAACATATGGCTCGCAGTTCTGCTGAGCTTCGCAGTCGCAGGGTTCATCGGCTTCATAAACGGTATGATCGTCACGCGCACAAAGGTGCCTTCGTTGATCGTGACGCTAGCCACACTCTTTGTGATCGCTGGTCTGAATGCTTATGTGTCAAAGCAGCTTGCAGGTACCACGCAACACAGCCTTCAGGATGTAGGCGTTGTTTCAGAATTCGTGCTTGGCGACTATCACAACTTGATCCTCGGAGAAGGCGACAGCGAATTCGTCATCTTCCGCAGCCTTCAGAGCTCGTTCTTCATTTGGCTGATTTTCGCGGCTGTCTGCTTCTATGTTCTGCACATCTCTCCGTGGGGCAACTGGATCTTCGCTATGGGCGGCGATCAGGAAAGCGCCCGAAATGCCGGTATTCCTACAAACCGTCTTAAGATCGCTCTTTTCATGCTTTCGGCAATGGCTGCTGCCCTCGTTGGCATGACCGAAGGCGTCCTTGCGAACACCGCGTCGACCACAACCCAGTTTGGTATGATCTTCAACTCAATCATCTGTGTTGTTGTGGGTGGCGTTCTGCTGACCGGTGGCTTCGGTACGGTAACTGGTACGGTCTTTGGTACGCTTACCTTTGGTATCGTGTTCCAAGGCATCAACTTCACCACCTTCGATAAAGACCTAAACATGCTCTTCATCGGTGTGCTGCTTCTCGTGGCCGTTTTGATGAACGATAGCTTCCGCAACTGGGCGACGCGCGCGTCGACGTCCAAGAAAAAATAAGTGGAGATATAGAAATGTCCGACAAAAAACCTGTCATCGAACTTCGCAATGTCGATAAATCCTTCGGACCGATTGATGTTCTCCACAACATCAACCTCAAAGTCCGCGAAGGAGAAGTGCTCTGCCTTTTGGGCGATAACGGCGCCGGCAAGTCGACCCTCATCAAGACCCTCGCTGGCGTTCACCAGCCAACACGCGGTGAGATCCTTCTTGATGGTCAGTCGGTGACGTTCGATCGTCCCAAGCAGGCTCAGGAAATGGGCATCGCAACCGTGCACCAATTTGGTGGAACCTTCCCGCTTATGTCGATCGGTCGTAGCTTCTTTGCTGGCGTTGAACCGACCAAAGGTTGGGGACCGTTCAAAGTATTCGACCGCAAGACCGCGAACGAGATCGCAGTTAAGGCTGTTCAAGATTTCGGCATCACCCGTATCGACGATGGCGACCGTTTGGTCGGTGGTCTTTCGGGCGGTGAGCGTCAGTCGCTCGCAATCGCACGCGCAGTTCACTTCGGCGCGCGCGTTCTAATCCTTGACGAACCAACCGCTGCACTGGGCGTAAAGCAAGCTGCACACGTTCTTCGCATCGTCAATGAAGCCAAGCGTCGTGGACTGGCGGTGATCTTCATCACACACCAAGTTATGCACGCTATGGCCGTCGGCGATCATTTTGCCGTTTTGATCCGTGGCGCAATCGCTGCTGACTTCCGCAAAGGCGAAAAGACCCGCGAGGAAATCGCTGACCTCATGGCAGGTGGCGAGAATATGGCAGAGCTTGAAGCGTCGATTAAAGCTTAACTTTTCCTCCCGCTTCGGTGCGTTGGTATCCCTTTCCACGCACCGAAGCCTTTCTTTTTTCAATGGATTAATTCGATGGATGATCTTCAGTTCGGAACAAGAGACAAGCGCGGCCATTGGCGGCCAAGCGACGCCCTGACCGCGTCGCCGCTTCTCACTTTTCCATGGAGCCTGAAGCGCGTACTGACGTGGATCCCTTCTTATTTTTTGCCTTGGAACGTATTCTTCTTTGTACTTGCAGCAGCAAGCTGGATTTTCCTGACACCTTCAAAGGAAACTCTGACAACTTTGTCTTTGGACTGGATCGCACTCGTATTCTTACGTAATTCGGCGATCATTCTTGTGATTTTCGGTTTGCTCGAGCTTCGGCTTTATGTGCAGCGCAAGCAGGCCAACCGTTTCAAATACAATCCTGCGTTTCCATCCGATAGCCGTTCGAACGTGTTCATGTTCGGACATCAGCAGCTCGATAGCATCATCCGCACGTTTGGGACTGGCCTACCGATCTGGACGGCCTACGAGGTGTTCTATCTGTGGGCATGGGCAAACGGCATCGGTCCTTGGGCAGTGTTTGGCGACAACCCTGTCTGGCTCGTCCTCTTTGCAATCATGATCCCTGTGATCCATGATTTGCACTTCTATCTCATTCACCGGCTGATCCACGTGCCAATTCTCTACAAGTGGATCCATTCGGTACACCACAACTCGGTTAACCCGAGCCCCTGGTCTTCGCTTTCGATGCATCCCGTCGAGCATTTATTGTATTGGTCTGATAGCCTTGTGCATCTGGTCCTTCCGTCGCACCCGCTACTTGCTATTTTCCATCTCCAACTGAATGGGGTAGGGGCGGTCGTAGGTCATATTGGATTTGATCGCATCGAAACCACCCAAGACAAATCGGTGCAAACTCATGCACAAGCGCATTACCTGCATCACAAGTATTTCGAGGTGAACTATTCAGATGGTCTTCTTCCGCTCGATCAGTGGTTTGGGACTTGGCATGACGGCACCCCCGAAGGCGACCGCATAATGAAAGAGCGGTATCGCAAAAAGAAAACGCGGCTTGCCGCAGAACAATCCTCCTCTTCAGGACAACCACAATGACTATTAAAATCGCTGTAATCGGTGCAGGCCTCATGGGGGCTGATCACGCCAAAATCGTTGCAAACGAACTGCCTGGAGCTTCGCTTCAGGTGATTTGTGATATGGATGCCGCACGCGCGCGCGCAGTGGCAGATGTGACGGGCGCTCAGGACGTCGCAAGCGACCCCGAGGCCGTTATCAATCGTCCTGACGTTGACGCTGTGATCGTTGCTAGCCCTGACTTCACCCACGCTCCGCTCAGCAAAGCGTGCATCGCGGCAGGCAAGCGCGTTCTGTGCGAAAAGCCACTTTCCCAATCTTCGAAAGAATGTGTCGAAGTGATGGAAGCAGAAATGGCCGCTGGCGCGAAATTCGTTCAGCTGGGCTTTATGCGTCGTTACGATCAAGCCTACGTTGAAATGAAAGAAGCGCTGAACAATGGCACGATTGGTCGCGCTCTTATGATGCACAACTTCCACCGTAACGTAGAAACGCCCGCTGCGGACTTCACTGGCGCGATGGCAATTACCAACTCTGCACCACACGAGTTCGACGTGATCCGCCATGTTTTGGGAACCGAATATGCCTCGATCGCGGTATGGCAGCCTAAGCGTTCGGATGCAGTCGTTGCGCCAGTTGTGATGGTTCTTGAAACGGTTGACGGCCAGATCGTTAATATCGAGGTGAACAATAACGCCAACTACGGCTATGACGTCCGTGCAGAGCTTGTTGGTGAAAAGGGTGCAATTGCGATGAACAATGTCGCCTATACCCGTACCGACATTAAGCTTTCCAACTCGACACGTTATGACGCTGACTGGCGTACCCGCTATGCAGAGGCTTATCGCCGTCAGAATAACGCGTTCCTCGACTTTGTGCGCACCGGCGTATTCCCTGAAATCGGTTCCGATTGCTGGGATGGTTACTGCGCTGCGGTCGTCGCAGAAACGGGCGCACGCGCGCTCGCCGAAGGTGTCAAACTGCCCGTCTCGATGATGGCTAAACCGGAGTTCTACGCATGAAACTGGGATTTGTATCCGACAGCCTTGGCGGTATGTCGTTCAAAGAAATGATGGATCACGCGCAGCGCCTTGGCGTATCTGGCGTTGAAGTGAATACCTGTGGCTGGTCCACAGCTCCGCACTTTGATCTTAAAAAAATGCTCGGTAACGCGGCTGCGCAAAAGGCGTTTCAGGCTGAGTTTGACAACCGTGGCCTTGAGATCATTGCGCTCAACGCCAATGGCAACCCCCTCCACCCAACTGATCCGGCGCAGGGCGAAGGGCTCAAAAATACCATCCGCGTCGCGGGTGAGATGGGCATCAAAACCGTGATCACGATGTCGGGTCTTCCGGCAGGTTCTGCAAATGACCTGATGCCCAACTGGGTTGTATCGTCTTGGCCCCCAGAGACACAGGAAATCCTACGCTACCAGTGGGAAGAAAAACTGATCCCGTTCTGGACCGAGATTGTCGCGCTTGCCAATGAGTGCGGCGTCGAGAAGATCGCGCTGGAACTACATGGCAACCAATGTGTTTACAACGTCCCGTCGCTGTTCAAACTGCGCGAGGCAGTTGGTCCAGTCATCGGCGCCAACCTTGATCCGAGCCACCTGATGTGGATGGGTGCGGACCCGCTCGTTGCCGCTGAAGTGCTAGGCAAGGCTGTCTACCACGTGCATGCCAAGGATACCTTCCTCAACGCACCAAAGCAGGCCACCACAAGCCTTCTTGAAAATGGCAGCTTGATGGACATTCCTGCCCGTAGTTGGTCGTACATCACGCTGGGCTTTGGTCACGGCGAAGAATGGTGGCGTCAGTTCTGCTATCGTCTCAAGATGGGTGGCTATGATGGCTGGCTTTCGATTGAGCACGAGGACGTGCTTTTGAATTCGCTTGAGGGGCTTGAGAAGTCTGTGACCCTTCTGCAAAACGTGATGCCGTCCGCACCTGCGGACTACAAACCTCAAGACATTTAAGGAGCAGACAATGGCACAATGGATTGATGCCTGCGGCGTAGACGATATCGAAGAAGAGGATGTCATTCGCTTTGACCACAACGGTCGGACCTTTGCGATCATCCGCGATCACGAAGACAACTACTACTGCACCGATGGTCTATGCACACATGAAGACGTCCATCTCTCGGATGGTCTTGTTGTTGAAGCAACGATCGAGTGCCCCAAGCACTCGTCCATCTTTGACTGCAAAACTGGTGAAGTCGAAACTCCTCCCGCTTGCGAGAACCTGCACACCTACACCGTCAAGGTTGAAGGTGGCCGCGTTATGATCGAGATCTGAGAATGACTTTCACCTTTCCCCTCGCTGCCTGCGCCGAAATGCTTTGGCAGGACAAGCCCATCGAATGGCGGGCCGCGCGCCTGACTGAGATGGGCTTTGGCGTCGGCCTGTGGAACTGGCCGAACCATGATCTGGATAAGCTCGAAACGGTCGGAGCGCATTACACGATCATGAACGGCTATCTGGTCGGTCGACTGACCGACAAAGAGGGCGCGGATATGCTGCTGGCTTCGGCCCGCGAAACCGCGTTGGTTGGCAAACGTCTGGGCGTGGATCGTCTGAACCTGCACGGCACGGGCCTTGGCGATTTCGGTC
>CAYWUN010000040.1:8258-22342 GCA_964461315.1 uncultured Aestuarium sp. | reverse complement strand
GCCGCACGGCGCGTGGTGCCGCCCGACTTGATCGCACCGGCAGCGCGGTCGCCAATCTTGAGGAAGCCCATAAGGCCCGACGATTTACCGCCACCCGAGAGCTTTTCGCCCTCACCGCGCAGCGACGAGAAGTTGGTGCCCGTGCCGGAACCATATTTGAAGAGACGCGCTTCGCGGACCCAGAGGTCCATGATACCGCCCTCGTTTACAAGGTCATCAGCAACGGA
The DNA here is from genome assembly GCA_964461315.1 of uncultured Aestuarium sp. Lineage (GTDB taxonomy): Bacteria > Pseudomonadota > Alphaproteobacteria > Rhodobacterales > Rhodobacteraceae > Marivivens. The sequence goes on along the minus strand of CAYWUN010000040.1, from coordinate 22,115 downwards.
TTGGATAAAGCACGCGTGCGGCTGCGGGTGCTCATATGACGATTTTGACTTAGTCAGAACGCCGGTTTCGTGGTCAACATAGTGGTGACCTTGCGCCGGACCATCAATGCCATAGGCCCAATGAAGACCGGTGTTGAACCACTGCGGCGAGTTCGGCGCGGCACGCTGCGTTGCGAGCATGTGGCGCATTTCGTCGAAATAGGCGCGCGCGTCTTCCTCGGCGGTGAAATAGCCACCCTTCCAGCCCCAATAGGCCCATGCCCCTGCGAGACGGTCGAATACCTGCTTGGCAGAAGTTTCGCCGCCCATCTCGGCACCCTCAGCAGGAACCGAACGCCAAAGGAACTCTGGAACGCCCTTTTCTTTTACGCGCTTGAGAGCGGTGGGAACGCCAGCTTTGCGGAAATACTTCTGTGCGATCACGTCGCTCGCCACTTGGCTCCACTTAGACGGGATTTCGCAGTTGTCGAGTTTGAAGACGACAGTGCCGTCGGGGTTACGAATTTCAGAAGTTGCAGATTTGAACTCGATATTCGCATAAGCGTCATGACCGGACTTGGTAAAAAGTCGTTCGATTTTCATTCGAATAATGCCCCTGTATCGGACCGTCTAAGGCAGCCCTTTTGTTCAACTTTGCAGCGCAAATAAGCGCGGCCCCTACACAACCGACCTTAGATCAAGGACAACAAAATATCGGTCGCTCAAAAGCGTTCGCTTGGCCCCAACAGGCAAGTTCATCGAAATTATGTCCCTAACCGACGCTCACAATATTTAGTGGCAACCCCATCGGCACGCACAAAGTGTCAATCTATGGCTAGTAGGTCAACTTTCTTTTTTGACAAAATCTGGACGAATACGTCTTGACCGCTCCAACTTGCAAAGCCCGACCGATTCATCCGCAGACTTATACACAGGACTATACTTTTGGTTAAAAATTGGCTGATCGAGAAATGCCTTTAACCGAAACTGCTTAGCACTAAAGGTTGTTGAAGCGCCGGAGATTTTTCGCTTTCCACCCGTATTTCCGAAAAAAGTTTGAGCGCGTCATAATCGTGGGAAAATTTTTTTGCCAACTGATCAGGCAATTTGACCTAGCGCTACGACGCTTACCCCAGAAAAAAGACTGAAAAGCAGGCTCAAACTCTTAAAATTATACAAAAATCAACGACAATCCCCACAGCGACCACACACGCCCTGATTGATTGGTGTTTGAATGTGTTTTTTGTCAAGACGAAAGAATCACACTGACTACAAATGCTCTGACGGGCACGTTCAAATGACGACACAGCCCGCATCATGTGCTATCAAAGACCTATAGACCACATCAAAGTGGCGAAGACTTGAGGCGCGAAATGATACTACCCCATATCGGAATGCTGTGGATCGGCGGCGATCTGAGCTTCCTCGAAATCTTATGTATCAAGTCTTTTGTAGATGCGGGGCATCCTGTGCACCTCTTCACGTATCACGACATCGGCAATGCGCCGGACGGCGTAGATATCCAAGATGCGAGAAACATCCTCGCAGGGCCGCCGTTCCTTAAGTATGAGCGAACCGACAGTCTCGCGCTTCACGCCGACCTCTTTCGCCTCGCATGCTCCAAGCTTTGCCTGGAATGATTTGGGCCGATACTGATGCCTATTGTCTGAGGCCTTGGGTCACTGTGAACGGTCACTATTACGCGTTCCAAGCAGAAAACAGCGTCGCAAGTGGCGTCCTTGCTTTCCCGCCAGAGAGCAAAGCGCTCATCGCGCTTTTGGAAGCAACCAACACAGAATACCCAATCCCAGGTTGGTTCAACGACAAACAACAGGCAGAGCTCATCGCACTTACCGAAGCTGGAACACCGCGACATGTGTCACAAATGCCGTGGGGCGTGTGGGGCCCAACAGCGGTGAGCCATTACCTTCAAAAAACGGGCGAGATTGAATTTGCCCTACCTCAGGAGGTGCTCTACCCCGTCAGCTTTGAGCAACGTGGCAAGATGCTTTGGCCAGATCACCTGTCTCCCGACGACTTCGGGCCAGAGACGACCTCTATTCACTTCTATGGGAGTCGAATGCGACGAATGATCTCTCGTCGCCACGGCGGTCTTGCGCCCGAGGGTTCACTGATTGCCAAGCTCCTTGAACGCCACGGGCTAGATAGCCGCGATGCCCCTCTTCCCGCTGAAGACAAGGTCGCGCCTGTTGCTGTCAAAGTCCCCAAACGCGTAAAGCCCAAGCGCAAAGATCCATCGGACGAGACGTTCCTTGCGATCACTTGCATGAAAGACGAAGGCGTTTTTATCCCTGAATGGATCGCGTTTCATAAGGCCATCGGCTTCGAGCATTTTCTTGTCTACACCAATGACTGTAGCGACGGCACCGACCTGATCCTTGATCGCCTTGCCGAGATGGGGTTGGTCACGCATCGTGATAATACACGCAAAGAAGGACAGCGCGCATCCTACCAAGTCCGCGCGTTCCGCAAAGCGTTCAGGGAGGAGATTTTCGCTGCTCACGACTGGGCGATGATTATGGACGTTGATGAATTCATCAATATTCATGTCGGCGAGAAGGAAATCCGCGATTTGGTGCGGGCCGCTCCTCAAGGAAGCGACATTATCTCGATCACGTGGCGGCTCTTTGGCAACGGGCGTGTTGAGAAATTCCGCAATTCCTTTCTCACTGAGCAGTTCGAACAAGCGGCCCCCTATCACTGCCCACGACCCGCGCAGGCTTGGGGCTTCAAATCGCTTTTCCGCACCGATGCCGTCGAACGGCTGGGCACACACCGACCGCTTATTCCAATGGGCGGAGACTGGCAGAACGTGCTTTGGGTGAATGGCTCAGGCCAGCAGATGCCCGAACGCTATCACGTGCAAACCAAAGGCGGCTGGCGCAGCGGTCCGGACTGCGTAGGCTATGAGCTTGCTCAACTAAACCACTATGCCGTCCGCTCGCGCGAAAGTTTCCTGCTCAAATCACTCAAAGGCACAGTTCACGGCGGAATCGATCGCAACCTCGACTATTGGGAGCGAATGAACCGCAATGAAGAGAAAGACACCAGCATCCAGAGCCTCATCCCAAAGATGAGAGAAATCTACGACGAGCTTCTGTCTGATACAGTTCTGAAAGACCTGCACGAAAAGGCTTGTGATTGGCACCGTGAACGCATCGCGACTGCACTTGCCATCCCCGAGATCCGCGAGATGTACGATAATCTAGACTGAGAGGAAGTGGTCGGGGCGATAGGATTCGAACCTACGACCTACGGTACCCAAAACCGTCGCGCTACCAGGCTGCGCTACGCCCCGACTGACGTGTCTCTACGCAATCGTTTCGGATTTGAAAACCCCTAACCGTCACAAGATAGCGAAGCTTTTTCACCAATTGCGGGATGTTGAAGAAAATCACCCACTTCAAGGCCCAAGCGCTTGGCTAAACCACCATTGATTTCAAGGACAAAGCGCACGCCCTGCCCACCATCTATGACCGTTTCATCTAGTGGTTTAGCGTTAGAATGGATGTGCGTGATCGTTCCGGTCTCATCCAGAAAAATCATATCGAGCGGAATAAGCGTGTTACGCATCCAAAAAGTCGCGTGCTGAGGCGCATCATAGACGAACAGCATGCCCGACATTGTCGGCATGGATTCGACATACATCAGCCCTCGGGATCGTTCTTCCGCAGAATCAGCAAGATCAACGGAAAAACGCGCCTGACCAAAGTCCCCTTTAACAAGAACCTGATCAGGCGCGCATTGCGCAAAGCTGGTGTTCCCCGCCCCAAGAAGAGCGAGGGCAAGACCAATGCTTAGTATGTATTTGCGCTTTCCCAGACCAATACCTCGGCGGCCATCTTTCCGCGTTTTCCGTCCAGCACTTTGATGCCGATCGCTTCGCCTGGCAAGAGATCTGCCAAGCCAGAACGACGCAACACTTCAATGTGAACGAAAACATCATCGGACGAGCCGAAGACATTTGCGAACCCAAAACCCTTGCCTTTGTCAAACCACTTGACGCGGGCGGGCTGCAATATGGCAGCCGCGAGCTCTTCTGGATCTACTTCTGCAAGATCTGCGAGCGGGGTCGCGCTCGGGCCTTCGGGTGGTGTGATTTCCACCACTTCTGTTGCCTGCATCCCGCGATCGGTCTTTTGAGCGCGAAGTTGGATGACAGATCCGTCTGCAACTGAGCTCTGGCCAAAGTTACGCAGGACATTCGCGTGAAGCAAAATGTCCGGCCCACCTTCTTCCGAGATCACAAATCCGAACCCCTTTGCGGGATCGAACCATTTGACGCGCCCATTTAGCAGGCGGTCTTCGATAAGCACTTCAGTCATTTTTTTATTCTCCAGCCACGCCCCCCATCCGGGCGCAACTTTCGTAAGCGACAAAAACCCCTTTTGATCAGGAAAAACAACCCATTTCCAACGTGATGTCATTCACGAAGCGTGAAATTCAGGGGTATAAGCGGGTGACAGTCCAAGGCTCATGCACACCATTGCGCGACCACCTAAAGCGGTCATGCAACCTAAAGGCGCCATCTGCCCAAAGTTCAATCTCGAGAGGCAAGATTCGAAAGCCTCCCCAGTATGGTGGACGTGACGGATTGATTCCCTCACGCGCGGTTACTTTGGCGACTTCAGCCAAAAGGGTGGTGCGACTATCAAGCGGTTGAGACTGGTGGGAGGCCCATGCCCCAAGCCGGCTTTTGAGCGAACGAGAGGCATAGTACTCATCCGCTTGCGGGCCTTCTTCGCGGCTCACGAGGCCGCGCACCCGCACTTGGCGGCGCAAAGATTTCCAGTGCATGACAAATGCAGCTTTGCCGGCACTTTCGAGTTCTTGCGCCTTCTTACTTCCGTAGTTTGTGTAAAAGACAAAAGCGTCGTCTTCGATGTCCTTGAGCAGAACCATGCGTGCATTCGGCAAACCGGTCTCATCGACTGTCGACAAAGCGATAGCGTTCGGATCGTTTATCTCGGTCTTTTCGGCCTCCGTCAGCCAGACCTTTGCGATCTCGATTGGATTGTCTCCAGCAAAAATGCCAGTCCTATCGCTCATAATGTCCATCCTCGTTAAAATACTAGAATGCGGCCCATAGTTGTAAGGAAGAAGCCAATCAATAGTGACGCTACGTTGTAGTAATTCTTGAAGCGTTGGTATCAATAGCCTAAAGGTCCTGAAAAGCACTTTTGGGGCATAGGGGAAGAAAATGTCATCTAATCTGATGCAGGGGAAGCGCGGCCTGATCATGGGTCTTGCGAACGACAAATCCATCGCTTGGGGTATCGCCAAAGCACTTGCTGACAATGGCGCGGAACTCGCGTTCTCGTATCAAGGTGACGCGCTCCTTAAACGAGTTCAGCCGCTCGCCGCTCAACTCGGCAGCGACACTGTGCTTCCATGTGATGTTGGCGATATGGACAGCATCGATGCACTGTTCTCCGAACTTGAAAAGAAGTGGGGTAAGCTGGACTTTATCGTTCACGCCATTGGCTTCTCGGACAAGAACGAGCTGCGCGGCCGCTATGTCGATACCAGCCGTGAAAACTTTGCGATGACTATGGACATCTCGGTCTATTCCTTCACCGCAGTTGTGAACCGCGCTGAAAAGCTCATGACCGATGGTGGTTCCTGCCTCACTCTCACCTACTATGGTGCAGAGCGCGTTATGCCGCACTACAACGTCATGGGCGTTGCAAAGGCAGCGCTCGAAGCCTCGGTTCGTTACCTTGCAGAAGATCTCGGCAAGAAGAACATTCGCGTCAACTCGATCTCGGCAGGTCCGATCAAGACGCTTGCAGCGTCGGGAATTGGTGACTTCCGCTATATTCTCAAGTGGAACGAATACAACTCGCCGCTCCGCAAGAACGTATCGATTGAAGAGGTCGGCAACTCTGCGCTCTATCTTCTTTCGGATCTGGGAAGCGCCGTCACCGGTGAAACGCACCACGTCGATGCGGGCTATCACGTCGTCGGCATGAAGGCGGTTGATGCGCCTGATATGAACAAAGATTAAGACATGACCGCTGCCGCATTCCTTTCGATCGTTCTGATCCACCTTGCGGCAGCGATTTCGCCTGGGCCCAGCTTTGTCGTTGCGGTTCGCATGGCCGCATCCGAAGGCTTCAAGGTTGCGACCGCCCTTGCCTTTGGCTTCGGCCTTGGCGCGGTGCTTTGGGCCGCAGCAGCGATGCTCGGCCTTGCGATCATCTTCCAGCTTGTGCCTGCACTCTTCGTCGGGATGAAGCTATTAGGTGCGGCCTTCCTATTTTGGATTGCTTACAACATGTGGAAGCACGCCAAAGACCCGCTGGCCGAGGCGCAAATCGGCACCCAGCCTCGCTCTGTCCTTTCGGCCATTCGCTTTGGCTTTCTGACCTTTGCAACCAATCCCAAACCTGCGGTCTTCTTTGGCGCGGTTTTTGTTGGCCTCGTGCCCCTCGATACGCCAATACCGTGGCGTCTTGCCATACTTGCAGCGGTTTTCGCCAATGAAACGCTCTGGTATATCCTCGTTGCACGCGTGTTCTCGACGTCACGCGCACGAAACACTTATCTGCGCCTCAAGGCCGTTGTCGACCGCACATTTGGAGGGCTAATGGCTCTCCTCGGCCTCAAGATTGCTCTGACCTAAAGGATCGCCCTATGCCGAATACAGACCGTCTCCCGCACGAAAAGGGTTTTCACGTTTCTTGGGACCAAATCCATCGCGATAGCCGTGCGCTTGCGTGGCGTCTTGATGGTCAAAGCCCGCTCGAAGGTGGCGCTTGGAAAGCGGTCGTTGCGATTACCCGAGGCGGTATGGCTCCTGCGATGATCGTCGCGCGCGAGCTCGACATTCGCAAAGTCGACACTATCAGCGTCAAATCCTATGATCACCAGTCCCAGTCCGAAGCCAAAGTACTCAAGGCTCCTGATGCCGAGATGATGGGCGATGGCACAGGTATTTTGATCATCGACGACCTCGTCGACTCCGGCAAAACGCTCGAACTTTGCCGTGAACTTTACCCCAACGCCCATTTTGCTACTGTCTATGCAAAGCCAAAAGGCCGCCCGCAGGTGAACACATTCATTACCGAAGTGAGCCAAGACACTTGGATTTTCTTCCCGTGGGATATGGCGCTGCAATATGTGCAGCCCTACCGCGGTAAGGACTGATCCAGCCCTAATGTCCTCTCATTTGCCCAGCCTGAAATCAGAGTGCAGCCGTTGTGCTGCGCTCTGCTGTGTCGCGCTGACCTTTGACAAAGGACCAAAGTTTGCAATCAGCAAAGAGGCAGGCACCCCCTGCCCCAATCTTGGCCCCGATCATCGCTGCACGATCCATGCGGACCTTGCCGAGCGCGGTTTTCAGGGCTGCATCGACTATGATTGCGCTGGGGCAGGACAGCGTGTCATCGAGGAACGCTTTAACAGCGAAGATTGGCGTTCGGCTCCAGAGCTTTTGACTGCGATGATGCGGGATTTTGGCGCATTAAGACCGCTTCATGAACGGATGCTGATGCTTGAGGCTGCTGGTCAGTATGCTTTGACGCAAGACCTCGAGGAACGCCGCCAAAAACTTCTCAAGCGATGCGCACGCAGTTGGTCTTCCTCTGTTGAAATGAACAAAGACTTTAAAGCATTCATCGAAGACCTGCGACCGATTGCCGAAGCGAGCCAATAAAGCAAACTCTTGGCCGTCTGGCCCTTGCAGCCCCTGAATTGGCGCTCTACATTTTGAGCAACAACAGGAGAAAGACCACATGGCCATTACGGCACTTGAAATCGAAAACCTGATCCGCGAGTCCTTTCCCTCGGCCAAAATCACGGTCGAAGGCGATGATGGTCAGCACTTTGCTGCTATGGTCATCGACGAGAGCTTTCGCGGCCAGAACCGCGTGCGACAACAGCGCGCCGTTTACGCCGCGCTCAAGGGCAAGATGGATGGCTCGCAGGGCGAACTGCACGCTCTCGCACTCACTACAAAGGCACCTGAATAATGATGGCAGCAACCGCTCTCCTGCTCGCGGGCGCGTTGATCGTAATCTTCGCTGCCCCAGCTCCACAACGCCAACCGATCCGCGTGCGCGCAGATCGGAACCGCACCCCTCAATTCCGCAAGAAAGGCTGACGCCATGTCCGCTCTGGATCAGATCAAAGAAACCGTAACTTCGAACGACGTCGTGCTCTTTATGAAAGGCACCAAGACCATGCCGCAGTGCGGGTTCTCGAGCCGTGTTGCTGGCATCCTGAACTTTATGGGCGTTGAGTACCTCGACGTGAACGTGCTCGCTGACGAAGAAATCCGCGCCGGCATCAAGGACTATTCTGATTGGCCGACCATTCCCCAGCTCTATGTCAAAGGCGAATTCGTTGGCGGTTGCGACATCATCACCGAAATGACCCTGTCGTCCGAACTTGATACTCTTTTCGCTGACAACGGCGTTTCCTTCGACAAGGAAAAGGCCGACGAAATCCGCAAGCACAACAGCTAAGCGTTTCGGATTAGTGACTTATGGGGCGTCCTTTTGGGGCGCCCTTATTCGTTAAAGGCTTCGCGTCCTGTGACCCAGTAACACTCTTGATAAAGTGGTCGCTCTTCGCCGCTATCACCGTCAATAATATTGACCATGGCCTCGTCACCATGGATCCACCAGACATAGCCCGGCATGTATTGCGGCGGCGTGAAACGCGCGCCTGATCCAGATATAGATTAGCGCAGCACCGAGGGAAAACCATCAACCGTGACAATCACATCATTGGTGCCAAGTGGATAGACGGCGTTCACCTCACCGCCATCTTCGCACATGTATTGGTCGATCTGGTATCCTTGGGCTACCGCAACGCATGGCATCAGGAACAGCGCTAGCGTGGTCCAGCGGATCACTTGACCTTAGCCTCGACTTGATCCGCCAAAGCCTCGGCGCGGGCCGCAAGTTCTGCCAGAGTTTCGGAGACAGATGACGGGATCACCGGCACTTCGACTTTTTCTTTGGGAGCATCAAGCTTTGCCGTCAGTTCGGCAATTTTGCCTTCGGCTTCACTCAGACGATCCTCGAGCCCAGCAGTTTTGTCAGCAAGCATCAGGCCCGACATAAGAAGCATCCGAGCCTCGGGCATACGGCCAATCTGACTGCTGAGCGAGCTAGCTTCTATATCAAGCATCGCCGCTGCCGAGTGCAGAAACTGCTCTTCGCCTTCCTGACAGGCGACCTCAAACACACGGCCACCGATTTTGATCTCTACCTGTGGCATCAGCTCGCCCCTCCTACGATTGGGCGAAGCTCGCCGATAATGGCTTCAATTTCGACCGCATCAGCGGCGCGCGTCACGCGGAGCGCCTCAAGTTCGGCCTGCATGGCACGGTTGATCAAATGAGGCTCGCTCACATGTGTTTCAGCGACCTGACGTAGCTTTTCGTTGATCTCACGCAGCTCGGCATTCACTTGGCGGAGCTTTTGCAGCTCGCGGTCGAAGCGAACAAGTTGCTTTTTGGTCGCGTCTGCAGCCTGCGCGACATCGGTAACCTGAGCATCTTGACGCTCTTTCAGAGCCTTCACACGCTCTTCGAGTTGAGCATTAGCTGAACGTTCTTCTGCTAATTTTGCCTCAAGGTCAGAAATTTTCGCCGAATTGCCCTCACCCATCGCCGTGGGTTCGGTTCCGATTTCACTTTGCGAAACAAGCTGTCCCACTCCAAGCCCGATGCGATCCAGCGCAGCCGTCAATCGGCGTTCCAGTTCCACAATTTCGCTCATTCGCCTGTCCTCCTGCTCGCAGTTCTCCAAGAGGGAGAACCGCGCAGTTATCATTCTACTTCGTGTTCGCACCAAGGCCAAAACCCGAATCGCAACACGTTTCTCAAAGCGTATGCGATCCCTGTCAGGCCCGCAAATGACACTGTTCAGTGCTAGAAATCATCACTCGCGCTTGATCTTAGGCTCAACGCTGATATGACACGATCAACAGAAAACCCCATGCATATAAAGGATCGTAGCTTTGGATATTTCCGCTCTACGCCAGGCGCACCCTGAGCACTGGATGAAGGCAACCGCCATTCGGACCCTCACCCTCGATGCCGTCGCGGCCGCAAACTCGGGTCACTCGGGCATGCCTATGGGCATGGCTGACGTTGCAACTGTGCTTTTTGAAAAGCATCTGCGCTTTGATCCCAAGGCACCGAATTGGCCTGATCGTGACCGCTTTATCCTGTCTGCTGGCCACGGCTCGATGCTGATCTATTCGCTCCTTTATCTCACCGGTTATGCCCAAGTGACCCTCGACGAGATCAAGAACTTCCGCCAATGGGGCGCGAAAACCGCTGGCCACCCGGAAAACTTCCTCCTCGACGGTGTTGAAACCACCACAGGTCCGCTCGGTCAGGGCATCGCCAACTCGGTTGGTTTCGCAATCGCCGAAGAGGTCCAGCGCGCGCGATATGGCAAAAAGATCGTCAACCACCGCACTTATGTGATGGCTGGTGACGGCTGTCTCATGGAAGGCGTCAGCCAAGAAGCCATCGGTCTTGCTGGCATGCAGCAGCTCGGTAACCTCATCGTCTTCTGGGACAATAACAACATCACCATCGACGGCACGGTCGACATTGCGGACAAGACCGATCAGGTCGCGCGTTTTGCTGCCTCTGGCTGGCACGTTCAGGCCATCGACGGCCACGACCCCGTTGCCATCGACGCCGCAATTGAAGCTGCCAAAGCAGACCCTCGCCCGTCGATGATCGCTTGCAAAACCCACATCGCACTCGGCCACAAGGCGCAAGACACCTCCAAGGGTCACGGCGCTCTGACCGACAAGGAACAGCTTGCCGCCGCCAAGGCCAACTATGGCGTCAACTGGGGCCCATTCGAAGTGCCCGCAGATGTCAAAGCCCAATGGGAAGCCATGGGTGCGCGCGGTGCACAGGCTCGTACGGAATGGGAAGTCGAATTCTCCAAGCTTTCCGAAGCGCGTCAAACCGAGTTCAACCGTGCTTACGCCGGCGAAGCCCCGAAGAAACTTGCCGGTGCCATCCGCGCCATGAAAAAGCAAATCTCGGAAACGACCCCCAAAGTGGCAACTCGTAAAGCCTCGGAAATGGTGCTCGATGTGATCAACCCGATCATGCAAGAAACCATCGGCGGCTCGGCTGACCTTACGGGCTCGAACAACACCAAGACCGCAGACCTTGGCGTGTTCAACCCCGAGAACCGCAATGGTCGCTATGTCTACTACGGCATCCGTGAACACGGCATGGCCGCAGCAATGAACGGTATGGCGCTTCACGGCGGTGTGCGCCCCTATGGCGGCACATTCATGTGCTTCACCGACTATGCCCGTGGTTCCATGCGCCTCTCGGCTCTGATGGATCTTCCGGTGACCTATGTCATGACCCACGACTCCATCGGTCTTGGCGAAGACGGCCCGACGCACCAGCCGGTCGAACACCTCGCAATGCTCCGCGCGACCCCGAACACCAATGTGTTCCGTCCCGCTGACACCATAGAAACCGCAGAAGCTTGGGAAGTCGCGCTCACCTCGACCGAAACCCCAACGGTTCTCGCGCTCTCGCGTCAGAACTTGCCGACCGTGCGCCTCGAGCACAAGGCCAAGAACCTGTCGGCTCAGGGTGCTTATATCCTGCGCGACGCGGAAGCAGGCAAGCGTCAGGTCATCCTGATGGCAACTGGCTCCGAAGTCGAAATCGCTCTTAAAGCGCGTGACCTTCTCGAAGCAGAAGGCATTGGCACCCGCGTTGTCTCCATGCCTTGCATGGAGCTTTTCGCGCAGCAGGACGAAGCCTACCGCAAGCGCGTACTGCCGGCAGGTCCCGTCCGCGTGGCCGTCGAGGCTGCCGTGCGTCAAGGTTGGGACCAATGGCTTCTCGGCGAGCGCGGCCGCGAACAAAAATCGGCCTTCGTTGGCATGGACGGCTTCGGTGCCTCGGCTCCCGCTGAAACTCTGTACGAAAAGTTCGGCATCACAGCTGCAAACGTTGCTGCCAAGGCCAAAGCCCTCCTCGGCTAAGTTTTCCGATACCCAAAACAAAAGCCGCGCGAGCATCCCTCGCGCGGCTTTTTCATTCCTACCCCAACGGCCTTACCTTTGTGCCTTAAATATCCCGGGGTGAATGCGCCAAAGGCGCAGAGGGGCAGCGCCCCTCCCCATCTACCCCCGTCAATGCCCTTGCTTCCCCGTCAGCAGAGTAATGACAGGCCCCACGATACGGGTTGCTACGGGAATAAGAAGCAGTCCGAAAACCACCCCAAAGACCCCGTCAAAGAACGCCGTCACAGCCCAGCTTACAAATCCGGTCATCGCGCCCACGGCCTCCGCAGCGACCTCAGCCGCATGGTGGATCGGCTCATAGGGCCAGTGCAGCCCAAACTCGTGCAGCCCGTGGATCACGATGTTTCCGCCGACCCAGAGCATAGCCAGCGTGCCAACCAAAGAGAGCACCTTAAGCAAATAGGGCATCCCCTTCACGAGCCCCATTCCAAATGAGCGCGTTACCGACAAACGGCCAACCTTCACAAGGTGAAGCCCAACGTCGTCTGCCTTCACGATAAGCGCCACAGAGCCGTAGACCATGACAGTGATAAAGACAGCAACAACAGCTAAAGTCGCCGCTTCCATCCAGATCCCGCTCTCTGGCAGAGCAGAAAGCGCGATGGTCATAATCTCTGCCGACAAAATGAAGTCGGTCTTAATTGCGCCCGAGACCTTTGCTTCTTCAAGATGTGCAGGATCTTGAATATCCATATCCTCTTCGACGGCATGATCGGCGTGTGGAAAGAATTTGTGAAAGACCTTCTCGGCTCCCTCAAAACAAAGATAAGAGCCGCCGAGCATCAAGAGCGGTGTGATCGCTTGCGGAAGAAAGTTTGCGAGCAGCAGCGCAAGCGGTAAGAGAATGACCAGCTTATTGCGAAGCGATCCAAGTGTGATCTTCCAAATTATCGGCAACTCGCGCTCAGCTTTAAAGCCTGTGACATAACTCGGCGTCACTGCCGCATCGTCGATCAAAACGCCTGCTGTCTTGCTACTTGCCTTTGCAGCAGCGGCGGCAACGTCATCGACGCTGGCGGCTGCAACCTTCGCAATACCAGCGACGTCGTCCAATAGCGCTAACAATCCGCTCATAAAAATCCCCTTCTGATTCTCTGGAAATAGATAACGTTCGTAAATTGGGTGCAACCGGTTTGAGTGTTGGCGCAAACGTTAGCGCCAACCTGTGCCCCCAAAGATAGGTTATCGCTAACACTCTGATCAAATTGCATTTTTTTCTTTTCACCGGAAAGCCAACTCGCTACGGCCAAGTCAATCTGGACGCTCACAAAGGGATCACGAGATGACTGTAACGGTAGGGATCAACGGGTTTGGACGTATCGGCCGCTGCACGCTGGCACATATCACCGAAGCTGCGCGCAACGACATTCAGGTCGTAAAGATCAACGCCACGGGTCCGATTGAGACCAACGCCCACCTGCTAAAATACGATAGCGTTCATGGCCGTTTCGGGAACCAGATCAAAATCCAAGGCAACACAATGGACCTTGGTCGTGGCCCGATTGATGTGATGTCGACTTATAACCCCGAAGAGCTCGATTGGTCGGGCTGCGACGTGGTTTTGGAGTGCACGGGTAAATTTAACGACGGCTTCAAGTCGGACATCCACCTCAAGCGCGGCGCAAAGAAGGTACTCATCTCGGCCCCCGCAAAGAATGTTCAGCGTACAGTGGTCTATGGTGTGAACCACCGTCAGCTTCTTGCTGACGACAAGATGGTCTCGAATGGCTCTTGCACGACGAACTGCCTCGCTCCGCTTGCCAAGGTGCTGAACGATGCAATCGGCATCGAAAGTGGCATCATGACGACGATCCACTCCTA
>CAYWUN010000040.1:0-8158 GCA_964461315.1 uncultured Aestuarium sp. | reverse complement strand
GAAGCCGCCCAAGGCTATATGGGTATGGTCATGGCCTATGACCCCGAGCCGAAGGTGTCGATCGACTTCAACCACACGACCCAATCGTCGATCTTCGCGCCCGACCAGACCAAAGTCGTGGGCCGCACCGTTCGCGTTCTGGCTTGGTATGACAATGAATGGGGCTTCTCTGCACGGATGGCCGATGTTGCTGCCGCAATGGGCCGCCTCATCTGATCAAAAGCGGTTGCGTTTTTTCCGGTCGCGGCTAGGGTCGCGGCCATGAAATCTCTTATCCCATCGTTCTTGATTTTCGCGGCCATCTTGGCGTTTGTTATCGCTGATCAAGCTCTTGATCTCGGATTTACGTTATTTCTTCTTAAAAAATTTTCAGACCTCATTGAATTTGTGAGTATCTGGCGCTGATTGCGGCTGTTTATCGCACTCAGCGGTTGACCTTTCGTCGTGAATCGCGATGTTAGCGCCAACGGAGGCCGGTGGGCGGCCCCAGTAGATGTTCCAATTGGAGGTCATCCCTATGGCAATCAAGGTTGCAATCAACGGTTTCGGTCGTATCGGCCGTAACGTTCTTCGCGGTATTATCGAGTCCGGCCGCACTGATATCGAAGTCGTGGCTATCAACGATCTCGGTCCTGTTGAAACCAACGCGCACCTTTTGCGCTTTGACTCTGTTCATGGCCGCTTTCCGCATGAAGTGACCACCACTGCGACCACCATTGACGCTGGCCGTGGTCCGATCGAAGTCACCGCGATCCGTAACCCTGCTGAACTTCCTTGGGGTCACATTGATATCGTTCTTGAGTGCACCGGCATCTTTACCGACCGCGACAAGGCCGCAATTCACCTTGAGAACGGCGCGTCGCGCGTTCTGGTTTCTGCCCCTTCGAAAGGTGCAGACAAGACCATCGTTTATGGTGTGAACCATGATGTGTTGACCGCAGATGATATCGTCGTCTCGAACGCTTCGTGCACCACCAACTGTCTTTCGCCAGTTGCCAAGGTTCTTAATGACGTCGTTGGGATCACCAAGGGCTTCATGACCACGATTCACTCCTACACCGGCGACCAGCCGACGCTGGACACGATGCATAAGGATCTCTACCGCGCTCGCGCTGCGGCTCTGTCGATGATCCCGACGTCGACCGGTGCTGCTGCGGCGGTTGGCCTTGTACTTCCCGAACTCAATGGCAAGTTGGACGGCGTTGCGATCCGCGTTCCCACCCCGAACGTTTCTGTTGTCGACCTGACGTTCGAGGCATCGCGTGCAACCACTGTTAAGGAAATCAACGACGCAATCGTTGCTGCAGCCAATGGCCCGCTCAAGGGTATCCTCGGCTACACCGATCAGCCCAACGTTTCGATCGACTTCAACCACGATCCGCACTCGTCCACCTTTGCGCTCGACCAGACCAAAGTCATGGACGGCACGATGGTGCGCATTCTGTCTTGGTACGACAACGAGTGGGGCTTCTCGAACCGCATGGCGGACACCGCAGTTGCGATGGGCAAGCTGCTCTAATTCAAGACAGTGCTTAAAGATTTGCAGAGCCGCTCCAAAATGGGGCGGCTTTCGTTTTTATGCCCATATGAGTTGCATTTAAAACGCATGTGAACGCGCGAAATTATCGACTTCTAATGGAACCATTGAACAGCGCCCCGCGCTCCATAAGTGGTGAGCAATTCAGAGGCGCTACATGTTTTCCCTAAACCAAATTATTCAAGAGCTTATCACGCTTTGGGTTGTCATTGATCCCATCGGCACGTTGCCGGTGTTTATCGCGATGACCGTCGGACTTTCCCCCGCCGCACGGCGTGAGGTTGCGATCAAATCGACCTTAGTGGCCTTTGGTGTGCTTCTCGTTTTTATCCTCGCGGGCCAGATCGTGCTCGAAGCGCTTGGCCTCTCGCTCGGGTCATTCCAAATTGCGGGCGGACTTGTCCTACTTCTTTTCTCACTGAGCATGATTTTTGGGGAATCTAAGCCCGAGACAGAGCTTCGTGATGCACGTTTGAACAGCGAGAGGGCGATCTTTCCATTGGCGATCCCTTCAATTGCTTCACCGGGGGCCATGCTTGCGGTCGTCATTCTCACCGATAACGATCGCTTTTCCATTGCCCATCAGGCGATGACCAGCGCAGTCATGGCATTTGTGCTGCTATTCACATTTGGAATAATGCTCTTGGCGACACCGATCTACAAAGTCATCGGACTTGCTGGCGCGAGCATCATAAGCCGCGTGATGGGAATGATCCTTGCGGCCGTAGCAATAGATGCAATGCTCAACGGATTGGTGCGGGTTGGGGTTATTGCTCCGTTCTAACGGAGCTTTTCTTCCAATTTCTCTTTGACGCTCGGCGGGACAAACTTGGTCACATCCCCGCCCAATCGGCAAATCTCTTTGACCAACTTTGAAGCAATCGCTTGGTTCTTGGCGTCAGCCATCAAGAAGACAGTCTCGATCCGTGCATCAAGCGCGCGGTTCATGCCAACCATTTGGAATTCATACTCGAAATCGGCCACAGCGCGAAGGCCACGGATAATCACGCTCGCATTGACGTCACGCGCACAGTCGATGAGCAAGTTTTCAAAGGGGTGCACAATGATTTCGCATCCCGCAGCCTCGCCAATAGGCACGATTTCCGAGCGGATCATCTGAACTCGTTCATCGAGCGAGAACAAAGGCCCCTTGTCGCGGTTAATCGCAACCCCGATCACAAGTCGATCGACCAATCTGCATGCGCGACGAATAATGTCGATGTGCCCGTGAGTTACCGGATCGAATGTACCAGGATACAAGCCAATACGCATAGGAGCCTCGTGCTGTCTGTTCTGAGGCACACGCAACATTATTGCGCCACGAATTGCAAGGGGACGTTTGGCCTCAGTGGCCCATGATCATCCCTTCAAGGGCATCTTTTTCCATCGCAAGCTCGGTGATCCGCGCCTTGACCACATCACCGATAGAGATCAGCCCGATGACCCGTTCCCCATCCATGACTGGCATGTGACGAAAGCGGCCATTGGTCATTGTTTCAAGGATGTGATCGGAATTGTCCGTTTCAGCGCAGGTCACGATCTTGCTGGTCATGATGGAAGCAATGTCGTTGCCGAGCACACTCTCACCCTGTTTGCCGATCTCGCGCACAATATCGCGTTCCGAAAGAATGCCTTGAAGATCATCACCCTCGTAAGAAACGATGCATGTACCGATGCGATTGACCGACATCATACGAGCGGCATCGGCGACGCTGGCTTCAGGTCGGAGCCAGTGGAGATCATTATTCCCCTTAGAAACAAGTATTTGTTTAACTAACATCTGCTCCTCCTTGGTGTTGATTTATACGTCTAGCGTCCTCCCAACACCCCGCGTATGTCAAGTGAGCTGTTGTTCGAGCCGTTGCACTTCGCTTCTCAGCTCGGAGACCAGAGCCGAAGTAAAACGGTTCAGTCGCTCGGATCGCCGGTCAGAGGCGTGTCGAACAAGGTAAAAACTCCGCTTGAGCGAGACCTCGTTGACCAGCACCTTTTTGAGTTCGGGCGCATATGGAAGCGCAAAGTCGTGGACGATCCCAACACCGCCCTGCCGAAGCATCTGGAGCTGCACAGCGACGGAGTTGCTGGCACGTTGCACACCGCCAGCGGCAAGGCTTCCCAGATAGTCGAGTTCTTTGTCAAAGATCATGTCTGCAATGTAACCTACAACAGGTAGGGACTTGATGTCCTCAAGACTCGTGGGGACGGGCAAGTCCTCTCGCATGGCAAGGTGAAGCTTGTAATCCGTGATCTTTTGCACTGTGAGGCGCCCTGCATCGGGCGGGCTCACCGTGATTGCCAAATCGGCCTCACGTTTCGAGAGGTTCACGACACGCGGCAGCGCAAGGATTTGAATTTCCAGGTCTGGGTTACCTTCCTGAATCTTCGAGCACACCTGAGGCAAAAGGAAGTTTGCGCATCCGTCCGGTGCACCGATCCTGATCTGCCCCGACAGGCCTCGCTCATTGCGCTGTCCCTGATCAAAGGCTTGGGTGAGCGCCTCTTCCGCGGCCATTGCATGTTCCCGCACGCCCTGTCCCAAATCAGTGAGCGCATAGCCTTGCGGTGACTTCACAAAGAGCGCCCCGCCAAAGGTCTCCTCCAGACGCGCAATCCGTCTGCTGAGCGTCGCGGGATCAAGTCCCGCCATCGGCGCAGCCTTTGAAAGGCTCTCGGCCCGCGCAACGGCCAGAAAAACACGCATATCGTCCCAGTTAGACACGTCCCACCCCTTGCAAAAACACAAAATGATTTTGAAATACTGCCTCTTTTTCATAGAAAAATGCAAGGCTAAGGTGCGCTCAATTCAAATTTCCATCTGGGAGAGTTCCATGCAGGAAATCAGCCACCTGATTAACGGCGAATACGTCAAAGGCACCTCGGGCCGTTTCACCGAAGTGTTCAACCCCGCAACCGGTGAAGTTCAGGCCAAAGTGCCGCTTGCTTCGGTCGAAGAAGTAAACGCCGCTGTTGAAAAAGCAGCAATCGCTCAGCGCGGCTGGGCTGCGACCAACCCGCAGCGTCGTGCACGTGTGTTCATGAAGTTTGGTCAGTTGATCAATGACAACATGGACAAGCTCGCAGAGGCTGTTAGCCGTGAGCACGGCAAGACCCTCCCCGATGCACGTGGTGACGTTCAGCGTGGTCTTGAAGTCGTCGAAGTTTGCATGGGTCTCCCGAGCCTTCTCAAAGGCGAATACACCGACAGCGCAGGTCCGGGCATAGACCTTTACTCCATGCGTCAGCCGCTCGGCGTTGTTGCTGGCATCACGCCGTTCAACTTCCCTGCAATGATCCCGCTTTGGAAAATGGCCCCAGCGATTGCTGCCGGTAACGCCATGATCCTCAAGCCTTCTGAGCGCACCCCCTCGACCTCGCTCATGCTGGCAGAGCTTTTCATGGAAGCCGGTCTTCCCGAAGGCGTTCTTCAGGTTGTTCACGGCGACAAAGAGGCCGTTGATGCGATCCTCGACAACGAGACCATTCAAGCTGTTGGTTTCGTTGGTTCGACCCCGATCGCACAATACATCTATGGCCGCGCGGCAACCAACGGCAAGCGCGCACAGTGCTTTGGCGGTGCAAAGAACCACATGCTGATCATGCCCGACGCGGACATGGACAAAGCTGCCGATGCGCTTATCGGGGCTGGCTATGGCGCTGCTGGCGAACGCTGCATGGCGATCTCGGTAGCTGTTCCTGTCGGTCAGGAGACCGCTGACCGCCTGATCGAAGCTCTCGTACCGCGCATCGAAAAGCTCAAAGTCGGACCTTACACTGCTGGCGACGACGTAGACTACGGTCCGCTGATCACCAAGCAGGCAATGGACCGCGTATTGGGTCTTATCGACAAGGGCGTAGAGCAAGGCGCAAAACTCGTCACCGACGGTCGTAACTTCAAGCTTCAAGGCTATGAGAACGGCTTCTTCGTTGGCCCGACGCTCTTTGACAACGTGACGCCCGATATGGAGATCTACAAGCAAGAGATCTTTGGACCGGTTCTCTCGACTGTTCGCGCCGATACATATGAGGACGCTCTGAACCTCGTGATCGACAACGAGTACGGCAACGGCACCGCGATCTTCACCGCCGATGGTGATACTGCTCGTGACTTTGCAAGCCGCGTTAACGTTGGCATGGTCGGCATCAACTTCCCGATCCCGGTTCCGCTGTCCTATTACACCTTTGGCGGTTGGAAAAAGTCGGCCTTTGGCGACCTGAACCAATACGGCCCCGATGCGTTCCGCTTCTACACCAAGACCAAGACCGTCACCGCGCGTTGGTTCTCGGGCATCAAGGAAGGCGCTGCACTTAACTTTAAGCCGATGGACTAAGGCCCTGTTCCCTGAGGCAATTTGACTTATGCGGGGCAGCTTCGGCTGCCCTTGCTATTTCAGGCTATGCCTGTGACCTTAAGAGCAACCCGTGGATTTTTGGGAGGAGAGCCATGGATTTCGATCTAAGCGAAGAACAGCAAGCTATTTTTGATTTGGCCTATGAATTTGGCCAAGACAATATCGCGCCATTTGCCGCCGAATGGGAAGTCATGGGCACCATTCCTCGCGATCTTTGGACCAAAGCGGCCGAGCTTGGATTTGGTGCACTTTACGTCAGCGAAGACCACGGTGGCACTGGGCTTTCACGGCTTGATGCGGCGCTCGTGTTTGAGGGGCTGTCGATGGCATGTCCCTCGGTTGCAGCGTTCCTCAGCATTCACAATATGGGCGCCAAGATGATCGAGCTTTACGGTTCGGACGATCTTAAGGCGCGGTTCTTGCCTAAAGTCGCAAGGATGGAGACCGTGGTTTCCTATTGCCTGACCGAGCCGTCCTGCGGATCGGATGCAGCGGCACTTAAAACCCGCGCCGAACGTGGCCCAGATGGGTTTGAGCTAACCGGAACCAAGACCTTTATTTCGGGCGGCGGATACTCGGACGCCTATATCGTCATGTGCCGCACCGGTGAGGCTGGCCCAAAGGGGATCTCTGCCGTGATCGTCGAAAACGGTGCCGAGGGTCTCAGTTTTGGCGGGCTCGAAAAGAAGATGGGCTGGAAGGCCCAGCCTACGCGCCAAGTCCAGCTTGACGCCACCAAAGCACCGCTCGGCAACCTTCTTGGTGAGGAAGGCAAGGGATTTCGCTATGCCATGGCGGGGCTGGACGGTGGACGCATCAACATCACGGCATGTTCCATCGGTGCCGCGCAATCCGCCTTGGACAAGACGCTCGCCTATATGAAAGAACGCCGCGCTTTTGGGAGCGCTCTGACAGACTTCCAAGCGCTCCAGTTCAAGCTCGCCGATATGGAGATCGAACTTCAGTCCGCGCGCACCTTCCTGCGTCAAGCCGCGTGGAAGCTCGACCAAGGCGCGCCTGACGCCACCAAGTTCTGTGCTATGGCCAAGGCCTTTGCGACCGAAGCGGCAAGTCGCGTTGCTGATGGCTGTCTTCAGCTTCACGGCGGCTATGGCTATCTTGAAGACTACGGCATCGAAAAGATCGTTCGCGATCTGCGCGTGCATCAAATTCTTGAAGGCACAAACGAAATTATGCGTCACATCGTGGCGCGCCAGTTGGTAGCAGAATGACCGAAATTCACATCCGCAAAGAAGGCCGCGCTGGCCGTATCACTCTTACCCGCGCTGAGGCTCTCAATGCTCTGAGTCATGAGATGTGCCGAGAGATCGAGATTGCGCTCGATACGTGGCGCGAAGACCCTGGAGTCGCGCTCATCGTGATGGATGCCGAAGGCGACCGTGCCTTTTGTGCAGGCGGCGACATAGGAGCGGTTTACCGCGCCGCAAAGGAAGGCCGCGTCGATGAAACAGCGGAATTCTGGAGCGAAGAATACCGTATGAACGCCAAACTGGCGGAATACCCCAAGCCTATCGTCAGCCTCATGCAGGGTTTCGTTATGGGCGGCGGCGTGGGCATCGGCTGTCACGGCTCGCATCGGGTTGTCGAAGAAAAGAGCCAGATTGCCATGCCCGAATGTGGGATCGGCCTTGTTCCTGACGTAGGCGGTAGCTTTCTTTTGGCCGAAGCACCCGGGTTCCTCGGTGATTACCTCGGGCTCACTGGTGAGCGGATGAATGCAGGCGACGCCATTTATTGCGGCTTCGCAGATCACTTCGTTCCGCGGGAAACTTGGCCTTCGCTAATCGATGCGCTGTGCAAGACGGGCGAAGCCTCGCTGGTCGCGGCAATGGCGAGCGCTGCTCCCGCTTCTCCCCTTGCGCAGCTTCAGGGTGAGATCGACGAGGTTTTCAAGGGCGCGCAATTTGCCGATGTTGCCGATGCCGTCGAACGGTCGAGCTCCGAGGCGCTTGCCCGCGCCCGCGCAGCCTTTGCTAAGAACTCTCCACTTTCCATGCGGTGCACCTTCGAACTGATCCGCCGCGTGAGAACCGAGCCAAACATCCGGTTTGCGCTCGAGATGGAACACCGGTTTACCACCCGCTCGGTCACAACTGCAGACATCGTCGAAGGTGTGCGTGCCCAAATCATCGACAAAGATCGTAATCCGCAGTGGAAGCACAAAAGTTGGCGTGACGTGAGCGACGCGGAAGTCGATGCCTTCTACGCGCCACAAGACAACCCAAAATTGGAGTTCTAATCCATGAAGATC
>CAYWUN010000039.1:0-23586 GCA_964461315.1 uncultured Aestuarium sp. | reverse complement strand
CAAGACCTTGAGCAAAAGCCATATTGGTGGCCTCGTTCCAGATCGTCTCGGCACGTTCATCGGCGCGCAGGATCACGCGCGCACGCTTGAGCTTGGCCTCGTAATCGTCAAAGCCGTTCACGTCAAAGGCCGCCGGCGCCATAAAGCGGTGGCCCTTGGTCGACTTGCCAGAGGTGATCCCGTCGATATCGAGCGGAACGACTTCGGTGCCGCCCTCGTCAGACAAAAGGCAGATGATCGAATGGAGTGGGCGCACCCACTTGAGCGAACCCGACCCCCAACGCATGGATTTTGGCCACGGGAAGTTGCGGATCGCGTTTTCGAGCACCTCGGCAATGATCTCAGCCGCCTTGCGACCCTGCTTTTCGATCACGGCGTAATAGACCTGACCCTTTTTCTCGTCGCGGGCTTCCAGTTGTTCGAGCGAAAGACCAGTAGACCGAAGAAAGCCTTCAATCGCCTGAGCGGGCGCGTCGGTGCGCGGTCCTTTGCGCTCTTCTCGCACGGGCTTGCTCTCGGCGGTGAGATTCTCAATCGACAGCGCAAGGCGACGCGGGGTCGAAAAGGCAGCTGCGCCCTCATAGGTCAGACCAGCCTCGACCAGACCATCCGTGACCAGCTTGCGCAGATCATCGGCGGCCTTGCTCTGCATGCGGGCGGGAATTTCCTCGGAGAAAAGTTCGATGAGAAGATTAGGCATCAGTTAATTCCTTCCGGCGGAACGGGGCAGTCCTCGGGGGCTTTGTCGCCGTCAAATACGACTTCGCCGCAGTGGTTGATCTGGTGCCAGACAAAGCCGCGGCCGTCCGGCATGACAGCGACGATACGGTCGATGCCATAGGATACGTTTTCAGTGCCGAGGAAGGCGACAGCCTCACCCGTTTCGAGAGCTGCGCCGATTTCCTTGGCGTCAAAGCAGTTGAACCAGCTCGGTGCGACCAGTGGTTCGGCGTTCTCGTAGATCACATAATTATCCGTCAGCGAACCATAGCTCACAGGCGTTGTGAAGCATGCGCGATAGCGGATGGGCGAACTGTCAGAGTCGATTGCGTTGAAATTCTCGAACAGGATCTCTTCGGGTGCGCCTGTGTGGATCGAAGTTAGTTCGACCGAAGAAACCTCGGCACTGACTTCTTCATAGTAGGCGTAGACCTGAAGGTAATAGAGAAGCGCACCAGCGGCGACTGCAATCATGACAATGCTCGAAAGGAGAATTTTGAGTTTCATGCGGCGAACCCGCCAGCTTCGGTCAGGACAAAGGCATCGGCGCAGAGCTTGGCCAAAGCGCGAACGCGGCCAATGTAAGCCTGACGCTCCGTGACCGAGATCACCCCGCGCGCATCCAAGAGGTTGAAGAGGTGGCTGGCCTTGATGCACTGGTCATAGGCTGGGTGTGCAAGGATAATACGTTTGCCAGTCTTGGGATCATCTGCGGGCATATCCAAAAGACGCTGGCACTCGGCCTCGGCATCTTGGAAGTGCTGGAGCAGCATCTCGGTGGTCGCACCATCAAAGTTGTGGCGCGAATATTCTTCCTCGGTCTGACGGAAGATATCGCCGTATTTCAGCGCAATCGGCGACTGCGGGTCATTGAATGGCATATCCATAACGTGGTCTACGCCAAGCACATACATGGCAAGTCGTTCGAGACCATAGGTCAGCTCGCCCGAGACGGGTTTGCAGTCGTGACCGCCGACCTGCTGGAAATAGGTGAACTGAGAGACTTCCATCCCATCACACCAAACTTCCCAACCAAGGCCCCAAGCGCCTAGGGTCGGGCTTTCCCAGTCGTCTTCGACGAAACGAATGTCATGAAGCGAGGCGTCGATGCCGATGGCTTCGAGCGATCCGAGATAAAGATCCTGAAGATCGGGCGGGCTCGGCTTGATCAGCACCTGATACTGATAATAATGCTGGAGACGGTTCGGGTTCTCACCGTAGCGACCATCAGTCGGACGGCGCGATGGCTGTACATAGGCAGCAGCCCAAGCGCGGCTCCCAAGTGAACGCAGCGTCGTGGCTGGGTGGAACGTTCCCGCACCCACTTCCATGTCATAGGGTTGCAGAACTGCGCAGCCCTTAGCCGCCCAGTAGTTCTGGAGCCTCAGGATAATTTCCTGAAAAGAACGCGGTTTTTCTGCCATTTTCGACCCTCATGTTCATTCCGCGCCTTACTAGGCCGCGGGCAAGCTGTGGTCAATTGGTCGGATTGGTCCAGAAAAGCACAAATTCGTTCAATTTGATGCTGCGCAACCTGTCTCATCTGCTAGGGTCACCCAAATAAAACCGTAAAGATCAAAAGATTACTCATGAAGAAACAGAATATGCGATTTGCTGGTGTTGTTTTTGCGATACTTTCCGCACTTCCGGCTGCTGCACAAATAACTGGTGACGACATCGGTTGGGTCCAAGTCGAAGCGCAACCGACCCTCAGCGCAGCGCAAGATGCCATCCGTGGCTATGCGACCAAACTTGAAGACGTAAACGGCTTTTACATGGGGTCGGGCTGGTATGTGATTACACTTGGGCCTTATAGCCGCGAGGACGCGGAAGCATTGCGCAGCGATCTGCGCCGTAGCGGTGCCATTCCGAACGATGCCTTTATTGCGGATGGCTCGCGCTATGGTCAGCAGTTCTGGCCGATCGGCACTGGCGCTGCGAACACTGTGCAATCTCTCCCTGCTTCAGCTCTTAGCACTGCAACCGACGAACCAGCCCCCGAGGCTGTCGTTGAAGCAGCACCCGAGGCCCTTAAAGAGCCTATTGTAGAAGCTGCCCCCGAGCCTCAGCCCGAACCAGATGAAACGCTCCGTGAAGCGCAAGCCTCCGAAGCATTGCTCGCTCGCGAAGTGAAGATGGAGCTTCAAATGATGCTCCAATGGGCAGGCTTCTATTCAGCCGCCATTGACGGATCATTTGGACGTGGCACGCGCGGCTCGATGAGCGAATGGCAAGCCGCAAACGGCTTTGAGGCAACTGGAGTTCTGACCACCCGCCAACGCGCCGAGCTTGCGCGTCAGTTCAATGCAGTCCTTGAGGGTATGAACCTCACCATCGTGCGGGACGACGCTGCGGGAATCGAAATAAAAATTCCAAGCGGTGTTGTTGAATTTGACGAATACGAGCCTCCCTTTGCAAAGTACAAATCTAAAGGCGACCTCGGAGCTCGCGTAGTTCTCATCTCGCAACCGGGCGATCAGGATCGTTTTGCTGGTCTCTACGAAATACTGCAAACTCTAGAGATCATTCCCGTCGATGGACCGCGCTCTCGCGGCAAGGACAGCTTTGAAATCGAAGGCGTCGGAAGCGACATTCACTCCTACACTTTCGCAACGCTCGCAGACGGTGAAATCAAAGGTTTTTCTCTCATTTGGCCCAATGGTGACGAAGAACGCCGCACCCGCATTCTCGAAGAGATGAAAGCGTCGTTTGCACGGATAGACGGTACACTTGATCCCGCCGTTGCCTCGCTTGATGAAGACCAATCGATCGACCTGATTTCTGGGCTCGCCGTGCGTCAGCCCAAGATTTCCTACTCGGGCTTCTTCGTTGATCAATCGGGCACGGTTCTAACAACCTCTGCCGCTATCGGAGATTGTGAACGCGTCACGATCCAAAAAGATCACGAAGCGGACGTGATCCACCGTGACGATGCGCTTGGTATCGCAGTTCTCAAGTCCCGCGATCCACTTGCGCCGATGGGTATTGCCCAGTTCCAGAGCGCGGTCCCTCGCCTTCAGTCCGAAGTCGCAGTCGCGGGCTTTAGCTATGGTGGGGTTCTCCCAACGCCGACTCTCACTTTTGGCGTGCTCGCCGATATGCGGGGCCTCAATGGCGAAGAAGAACTGAAGCGTTTGGACATCAAAGCCGAGACGGGCGATGCGGGCGGTCCGATTTTTGACAACGGTGGCGCAGTCCTTGGAATGTTAATCCCGCGCGCACAAGATGGAAAAATTCTTCCTGCTGAAGTTGGCTTTGCGGTCGACTCTGATGCGATTGTCGCCTCTCTCGGGAGTGCTGGCATATCCCTCACGATTACTGACACCATGACTTACATGCCCCCAGAGACGCTTACGAATGCGGCCTCGGACATGACGGTGCTCGTCAGCTGCTGGTAATCACCGGAAAAGATTAAAATCAAAAATGGCGCGGCGATTGCTGCGCCATTTTCGTTTGATCAGGACCGCCAAAAACGCGGTAGAAATAGCACAAAAACCGAAACGATTTCGAGACGCCCCAATAACATCCCAAGGATCATGAACCACTTTGCAGGGTCGGGATAGGTATTGACAGCACCAGAAGGGCCGACTTCACCACCGAAGACCGGGCCAATGTTAAAAATCGAGGTCCACGCCGCCGTCACGGCCCCCATAAAGCTCACCCCTGTCATCCCGATCAGCACAATCAAAACACCAAACGATAGGATAAAGCAGGTGAACAGCAGCATGATCGAACTGATAACTTCCGGCGTCACGACACGGCCTTCAAACTTGACAGAGACAACGCGGTTCGGACTGTACATTTTTGCAATCTGAGCCGAAATAGCCTGCAGCAGGATCTGATAGCGGAAGACCTTGAGCGAGCAACCGGTCGAGCCTGAACAAGCCCCGATCGCCCCCACTGCGAAAAGGATCGCAAATGGAAAAGGCCCCCAAGCGAGAACGTCCCCATCGCCAAAGCCGGTCCCGGAGAAGATCGATACAACGTTGAATAAGGTCGAACGGAAAAGTTCCTCGGAAAACTCGCCTTCAACAGTCATTCGGAACACGACAATCAACAGGACGGCATAGACTGTCCACGTCAGATAGGTGCGAATTTGGCTATCGCGCCAGAGCGGTTCTGGATCACCTTGAATGAGCTGAAGGAAGCGCAAGAATGGCAATCCTGCCAAGAGCATAAAGACAATACCGACATATTGCGGCGCACCCGGGAAAGCTGCGAATGAAGCATCAGTTGTCGAAAAGCCGCCAGTCGCAATGGTTGTAAAGGAATGCACGATTGCATCGGTCACGCCCATCCCCGCGCCCACATAGGAAATTGCGCAAATCACTGTGAGAATAATGTAAACCCAAAGAAGGCCCTTTGCGATATCGAGTGCGCGCGGCAGCGCCTTTCCAAAGGTGTCAAAGCCTTCTGAATGGAAAAACTGCATCCCGCCAACTTTCATCACGGGCAAGAAGATCATCGCAACGATGACGACACCCAGGCCGCCAAGCCACTGCAAAATGCCGCGCCAAAGGTGAATGCCGTATGAGTGTGTTTCTAGGCCGTAAATCGCAGTCGCGCCCGTTGTCGTCATGCCCGACATGGCCTCGAACATCGCATCAACAAGTGAAAGGTCCGTCTCTCCAATCATAAAAGGAATGGCACCGAACGCGGGCAGCGCAATCCATACGACGGTTGTGAGCACGAAGCTAAGTCGAACGTTGATTCCCGACTTGGTTCCATTCTGACAAGCAAGCGCAAGCAAGAGCCCTGCGGTCGTCGTCAGGATGGAGCTTTGGAAGAATGTCTCCCACTCTGGATCGCCCTCGAAAAAATCAAAAGCGAGAGGCGCGATCATGGCGAGGCCAAGAACGGCAATCAAAAGTCCGGTGACATATCCAACTGGGCGCAGGTCTAACATGCGCGAAGGGTTGGACCGCGCACGCCAGCCTGTCAAGTCAGAGCCGCTCACAGCCTTGGGCTCAGCGCATTATTCCGCGCAATTGCGCTAGATGTAAAAAATATCCCGAAAGACATAACGCGGGATCTCGTCACGCGTGATACCCAATTTAGCAAGTTCCTCATCGGTCTTTGCATTCAGAGCGATGATCTCATTCATGTGGCTGCGGCGTTCCATATACGCGTTCATTCCCTGCCCGAGAGACGCGAAGAAATGATCAATTTGATCACGCAGGCTGGTCGGTAAAAAGTGAATTTGAACAGATGTAAGTGCCATTTTGGAAACCTTTGTCTGGTTTGACTGGTTTCCTCCCATAACCTCAGGCTAGCACAAAGACCGAAAGCAAGCTGCCTTATTCAGGCAAGCCCGCTTTGCCGTGAATGCATTGCTTAGCCGACGTGGAAAAGCGTCGAGAACAGACGCGGATCAAGGCTTTCGGAAGCAAAAGTCTTGCCCTCGGTCAGGACACTCACCGCGTCATGACTGTGAAGGCTCTCTTGGTGGCTGGCAATGACGCGAAAATCACCGATACGTTCGTCTTTCTGGAGCTGTTCACAGAAGAGACGCGCCGCATCCTCAACGAAGATCGGATTTGCCGCGTTGAGTTCCGCAAAGGCCTGCTCGTCCTCGCGCTTGACCATAACCTGCGTTTCCGTTGCGACAGCTGTACGAGCCAGATCGATCAAGTCTTCGAACCACATGACTTGACCCATTGGCTCAAGCTCGATCGAAATCCGAGCGACCGAACGCTGGCTGTGCGGCGTGGCGAGTTGGCCTCGGAATTGGCGCGCATGCTCAGAAAGTTCGAGCGAACATGGGCAAGTCGACGAATATACATAATCGAGATGCATGATGCGCTTGCGCACCCCAGCGACTTCGACAAATTCGAGTGCGAAGTCATAGTATTGATAGCCCTCAAGTCCCGAACGCAGTGACTTTACCAAAAGCGGGAAACGGAACCGCATTTGAATTCGGGCGTCAAAGCTTTCTAGATCGGCTTTGTAATCATCCAATGCGGCGCTGATCACCTCGAACGAGAACTCCTTTTCGGAGTGCCGGTAAAAGGTGCGCATGATGCGCGACATGTTGATGCCCTTCTTCTCTGCTTCGAGGCTCACCGTGCCGGTGACAGACGTTTCAAGGGCAAGCTCCGACCCGTGCCGCGTCCGAAACCGGATCGGGAGACGAAAGTTGCTTATACCAACGTGCTGAATATTCGCCTTGGCACCACGGATGAGACTCGACGGGCCATTTTGAAGATCGGGCATCGACGCTTTGTAGGCGTCGTCGACCTGAAAATCTTCGGGGTAGGCGCGCGCAAGTGCGGGATAGTTGCTGACTTCTTGTCCGGGGATCAGACGCCCAACCAGAGGGTCGAGCGTCGCAATTTCCTCTGGCGTCACATCAGATGCCCAACGCCGAAGTACCGCAAGCGCGGCCTCAGCTTCTTCACGACTGGGAAACCGTTCAAGATCGGGCGAGTGAAGGTTCATGTGCGGGTCCCCCTGCTCATCAGTGGCACCCTTTATATCGAGCCCACGCGACAGTTTTTCAACGAATGCGAAGGGTATACGCCTCAAACCGTCACTTGGATCACTCATTGCTATCCTCTACGCGACATCAAGCGCCTTAAGAAGATCCTGAAGCAAGTCCTCTGAATCCTCAAGACCACAGGATACACGTACGAGCTCTTGTGTGATACCCAATGTGTCTTTCTGCTCCTGAGGTAGACGCTGGTGCGTTGTCGTTGCAGGATGGGTCACGATCGACTTGCTGTCAGCAAAGTTGTTCGAGATCGTGAAAATCTCGAGAGCATTAAGGAATTTAAAGCACGCCTCACGCCCCCCCTTCACCTCGATCGCAAAGACCGTACCTGCGGCCTCGGCCTGACGGCTTGCCAACTCATACTGCGGATGCGACGCATGGCCCGGATAGACAACACGCGAAAGCTTGGGATGGTCTTGCAAAGCGTCAACCAATTTGAGCACCGTCGCAGTCTGAGCACGAACGCGCAAATCAATGGTATCGAGTGACTTGAGCATGACCCAAGCGTTAAACGGGCTCATCGCGCCGCCAGTATGCTTAAGATAGGCCTCAACAGGTCCGCGCACGAGTTCGCGCTTGCCAAGGATGATACCACCTAGACAACGCCCCTGCCCGTCCACGTGCTTGGTCGTCGAATAGACGATGAGGTCGGCACCCGAATCTGCGGCATAGCTGTATACCGGTGTCGCCATCGCGTTGTCGCAAACAACAAGCGCACCATTTGCATGAGCAATGTCACAAACCGCCTTAAGGTCGATGACCTCAAGAGTTGGGTTGGAGATGCTCTCAAGAAAGACGAGACGCGTATCAGGGCGGATCGCTGCCTTCCATGCGTTAAGATCACGACCGTCAACAAGCGTGATTTCGACGCCAAAACGCGCCAGCACGTCCTCAAGGATATAGAGGCAAGACCCAAACAGCGCACGCGAAGAAACGACGTGATCACCAGCTTTGAGAAGCGCCATCAGCGCGCCATTCACGGCAGCCATGCCAGATGCCGTTGCAAAGCCGGCCTCTACGCCTTCGAGATCAGCGAGGCGGTCTTCAAGCATCGCAACGGTCGGGTTGCCGTAACGCGCGTAAATGAACTCATCTTCGCCAAGCTTGACGAAACGGGCTTCGGCTTGCTCAGCGGTCTCGTAGACAAAGCCTTGTGTCAGGAACATCGCTTCGCTCAGCTCGTTATACTTGCTGCGGCGGACGCCCGAATGAACGGCGCGGGTACGTTTGCTCCAGTTTGACATTGTCCAATTCCCTTACGACAAAAAAGCCTCGACACCGGCAAAGGTATCGAGGCTCACCCTCTCCCCTTTTAGCGGCATATTTAACGTGGCCCGCAATCCGGTTCAAATCGCCACATCGTCGAAATACCCCTTGGATTTCGGATGGTCAAGGAAAAGCCCTTGCCTCTGGCGCCCCTTGAGGCATGGTAGCGGCAAGCAAAAGGAGAGACCCATGTCCACCCCGATCGACCTTTATTTCTGGCCGACCCCGAACGGTCATAAAATTACTATCGCGCTAGAAGAAATGGGCCTGCCCTATAACGTTCATCTCGTCAATATCGGCGCTGGGGATCAGTTCAAGCCCGACTTCCTCAAGATCGCACCGAACAACCGGATGCCCGCAATTAGTGACCACAATGGACCGGACGGGGAACCAATCTCGATCTTTGAGTCGGGCGCGATCCTCCAATATCTTGGACGGAAAACGGGTCAGTTCTACGGTTCAACCGAGCGCGAGCGCGTGGACATCGAACAATGGCTCATGTGGCAGATGGGCGGCGTTGGCCCGATGGCGGGTCAGGCGCACCATTTCCTCAAATACGCGCCGATGATGGACCCACCCCAAGTCCTGCCCTATGCCCAAGACCGCTATCGGAACGAAGTGGGGCGGCTCTATGGCGTCCTTGACCGCCAGCTTGAAGGCAAAGCTTTTGTTTGTGGAGACGAGATCACTCTCGCTGACTTTGCGATTTTCCCTTGGGTCAAAGGCTGGGAAGGCCAGCAGCAAGACATCGCCAAAATCCCGAACGTCAAACGTTGGCTCGATACGATGTTTGCGCGTCCCGCCGTGGAAAAGGGCCTTGCCGTAAATGCAGAAGCGCGTCAGGCTAGCTATAGCAAAGACCAAATGGACCTTTTGTTCAAAGGCAAGAAGTAACGATAAGCGGGGCTTTGACCCCGTTTTATTCGGGTTGTTCGATCAGATATTTCTGGAGCATGACAATCTGGCTCCAGAGGAAAACAAAGGTCACGGCAGGGAACGCAAAGGTCTCGATCGTGACCCAAGTGGCCTCACTCATAGTACGCCAGACGATCTCGTTACCGATCGCAAGCGCAGCGAATAGTACCGTGACACGTTGGGTGAGTTTCATCCAACCTTCGTCCTGCATGGGAAGAAACTCTTCCATGACATATTTAAGGTAACTGCGTCCACGCAGCAGCCCTATCCCAAGAAGCACGGTAAAGAGCCCATAGACGATGGTCGTTTTCATCATGAAAAACGTTTTGTCGTTAAACCACGCGGTCAACCCACCAAAGAAGATGACCATGAACGCGGTGAATATCTGCATACGGCTGAGCTTGCCCGTCAAAGCCCAGAGCGCCCCCATCGAAGCCAAGAGCACGGGCACGAAGATGATCGTCGCGACGATGAAACCAGAATACTCGGTCCCAGCAATGACAAAGCTCTTTTCTTTGATCTTAAGGTAAAGCACGAAAAACGCGACCGTTGGGCCAAGCTCAAGCACTTGTTTTAGGATCGGGTTGATAGGTTTTTGCGTCATCGAGTTCTCCTTCAACCCCCTAATTCCACGATCACTGCGCCAATAGCAATCAGGCTCATGAGAAAGAGCCGACGTGGTCCGACTTTTTCACCCAAGATGAACCAACCGATCAACGCGGCGAACACGGTTGAAGTCTCGCGCAAGACAGCTGCCTCACCGACCTTGTCGAGACGGGTCGCAAGCATAACGCCGCCAAAGCTGATCCAGCCAAGGAATGCGCCGCTAAGACCCCGCCAAGCAAGTGGCGCAAATCCAACGCCGAGCGGATTATTGCGGTGCCGCCAGAGGGCAAGGATCGGGAAATCAAACGACGACAAAAAGAAGAACCACGCAAGAAATGTAAACGCATTCTCTGCGACGCGAATACCCCAAGCATCATATGTCGTATAAACCGCGACCATGAACCCGCAGGCAAGTGCCCAGATCAAACCTATCTTAAGTGCCTGTCTTGCAATCTTTTCTTCGCTCAAGTTCCGAAGTGCAAGGAGCATAATACCACCCGAAAGGCAGGCCACACCGACCCACTGGACCCACGTAAAGTGCTCATGGAAAAAGATCGAAGCCGCTGCAACGGTGACAAGCGGCCCTGTTCCACGCACGACGGGGTATACAACCGTATAGGCGGCCTTTTCATAGGCGCGTGCCATCGTGATCTTGTAAATCAGATGGATGACTGCCGCGCCGACCAGAATGGCAAAATCGGTCAATCCCGGCGCTGGAACAAGGAAGAGCACAATGGGGAAGGTGATCACAAAGAAGCCCGCGTCGATCACCGCTCTAGAGAGCCATGGGTCGAAACGTCCTTTTTGCAGAGCGCCAAAGAGTGCGTGTGCCAGAGCAGCGGTCAACGCTAAGATGCTTGCGAGCCGAGCACCTTCTGGCGTTCCCGCCAAAGAAATCAGGTAGTCACCCAAAACGTGGGCCTTTCAGAAAGTAAAAGGGCGTAGCGAACATTTGCGCCACGCCCGTTCTCGTCATTCTGTGCCGCGCTGCGGCCCAGAGTTCAAGCTACTATTCAAGACCAACGAGCGCCTTTGCGAACTCTTCGGGATCAAATGGTGCAAGATCATCAATTTGCTCGCCAACGCCGATTGCATGGATCGGAAGACCGAATTTATCCGCCAAAGCAACAAGAACACCACCTTTTGCCGTGCCATCAAGTTTGGTCATAACAAGACCCGAAACATCAGCGAGTTTCTGAAACACGTCCACTTGATTGATTGCATTCTGGCCGGTGGTTGCATCAAGGACAAGCAGCGTATTGTGCGGCGCCTCGGGATCTTTTTTGCGGATGACCCGAACGATTTTGGACAGTTCTTCCATCAAATCCTGACGGTTCTGAAGCCGCCCTGCTGTATCGATCATCAACAGATCTGCCCCGTCCTCTTGGGCCTTAGTCATCGCATCAAAGGCGAGCGAAGCAGGATCGGAACCCTCTGGCGCGGTCAAAACGGGCACACCAGCACGGTCGCCCCAAACTTGGAGCTGCTCGACAGCCGCCGCACGGAACGTGTCTCCCGCAGCTATGACGACCTTTTTACCCGCCGTGCGGAATTGGCTGGCGAGTTTACCGATGGTCGTTGTCTTGCCTGCCCCATTTACACCAACGATCAAAACGACCTGTGGCTTCTTGGCGTAGATTGGAAGTGGACGCGCCACAGGTTCCATAATCCGTGTGACTTCGTCAGCAAGGAGTTGCTTGATCTCATCTACTGAGAGCTTTTTGCCCAAACGGCCTTCGGCCATATTCGCGGTAACTCGAAGCGCAGTATCGACGCCCATGTCCGCGCTAATCAAAAGTTCTTCGAGTTGCTCAAGCATCTCGTCATCAAGCGTGCGACGTACAACTGTTTTCTTGGGTTCCGCGCCACCGAAGAGACGGCCCAATATGCCTTTCTTTTCAGGCTCTGGCTCTGGTGCCTCTTCGGGTTCAAAAACAGGTTGGATTTCCACGGCAGGTGCAGGCTGAACCACGGGAGCTACAACTTCGATCGGTGCTTCGACCTCTGCAATGGTCTCGGGCGCTTCGATTGATGCGTCTTGGATCGTTTCCTGTGCCGTTGGAAGCGACGCAACTTCAACAGTCTCTTCGACCTCGCCGCCATCATCGACGATGCTCTCTAGACCTTGGTCAATCTTGGAGGATGACTTTGTTAGACGATCTTTAAGCTTCTTGAAAAACGACATCTGTGCCCTTCACGTATTTGTTAGCTATCACCTACTCCTTCACGGCGGTTTTTTAAAGGCCAAGTAAGCAACTGGATTAGCACTCGCCCCGCGCGTCTCGGGGTGATAAAATTTAACGAGAATTCGCCAAGGTCTTTTTCAATGTATCTTTTCGCCATCGCCTCTCTCGCGCCTATCCCGTTCCTTTGGGGTGCAGCAATGTTTGGCGGCTGGCTCACAGTCCTTGCGCTTCTTGCGATTACGGTCGGCGTAATGGCGCTTGACGAAGGTTTTTCTCGCAGCGCCCCCGAAGGCACCGAAGAAGACATCGAATGGGCAAACGCTCTTTCCATTTTCCTAGTCCAGGTCCATTTCATCACCCTTGCACTGGTCGTCTATTCGCTTGCCAAAGGGGACTGGGCCTTTTGGGAGAAGATTTTGCTCTTCATTGCGGCGGGCCAATACCTTGGACAGGTCAGCAACTCGAACGCGCACGAACTGATTCATCGAGGCACGCGTGGCCTCAACTGGCTCGGT
The DNA here is from genome assembly GCA_964461315.1 of uncultured Aestuarium sp. Taxonomy (GTDB): domain Bacteria; phylum Pseudomonadota; class Alphaproteobacteria; order Rhodobacterales; family Rhodobacteraceae; genus Marivivens. The sequence goes on along the minus strand of CAYWUN010000039.1, from coordinate 10,888 downwards.
CGGCTTGTGTTCATTTCGTTACTCTTCGGACATCATGCCTCGGCTCACCCGCTTGTGCATCACAGATACGTTGCAACTGACGGAGATCCGAACTCGGCCAAAATGGGTGAGAGTTTTTACCATTTCGCTTTGCGCGCTTGGAAAGGTTCGTTTCTGCAAGGGCTTGCTGCAGAAACCGAGCGCCGAAACAGAACCAATAAATCGCGTCTTGCTCACCCTTATGTCGCCTACGTCTTGGGGGCTTTGGTCTTTGCAGCCGTTGCCCTTCTGATTGGCGGCTTCGCTGGGCTGCTCTGGTATGTCATTCTCGCAGGAAACGCTCAGATGCAGCTGCTTCTGTCCGATTACGTTCAGCACTATGGCCTGCGCCGCAAAGTCATTAACGACCAGCTTGAGCCCGTCGGACCACAGCATAGTTGGAATGCACCGCATTGGTTCTCGTCGGCCCTTATGCTCAACGCTCCTCGTCACTCTGACCACCATGCTCATCCGTCCACACCCTACCCGCTCCTACGATTGGGCGATGTCCCGATGTTGCCGCGATCGCTTCCGATGATGGCAACGCTGGCACTTTGGCCGCGACGTTGGCGACATGTGATGGACCCACGCGTTGCGCGATGGAACGAGAGATGAACGCTAATCCCCTAAAATTGTTCGTTTGGGCCCTGTTAAGTTTCGCGTTGAATTCGACGGCTAATGCTCAGTCGCTCCTGAGCGGAGACGACTTCGACGCATATACTGCGGGAAAGACATTCCTTTTCGGCCGCAAAGATCAAGGCGGCTATGGTGCTGAACAATACCTTACAGATCGCAAAATTCTTTGGTCCAATCTGGACGGAACCTGCGATACCGGTTCATGGTTCGACAACAACGGACAAACCTGTTTTTTCTACGAGCACAGCCCCTATTTCCAGTGCTGGAATTTCTATCTCAAGGATGGCGAACTGACCGCAGAATTCCTTGGAGTAACCAGCGGCTCTCCGTTCTATACTGTCACCGAAACAACAGAAGATTTGACCTGTACGCCTTAGAACAGAGACCCCTGTTCAGGTTCTTTAGGCTTTGACTTGGCTTTTGGTGTTGCGCCACCTACCGCAAAGCGTCCATCGCTAAACTCAATCTCAAGCGATCCGGCTTCTTTTGCCGCCTGCGCCGAAGTGATGACCTGATCCCCCGAACGAACGACGGCATAACCACGCTTGAGCGTTTCCTTGTACCCAAGTGTTTCGCGCAAACGATCCAAGGCCTCTAGTCGTGTTCGGCGGTCGTTTTGCTGTCGCTGTGCGCGGTCGCTCAAACGCCGTAGCAACGTCTCAAACTTTTCGCTACTGCGTCTAACTTGAACCTCGAGTTCCCGAGACCGAAGCCCACGCGAGGTTTGATCAAGCCTACGCCCCTTATCCAAAATCGCTCGCTCCAACGCTGGTTTCAAGCGTTCAGTAAGGCTTTTCAGCACGCGCTTTTCTTCGGCAATACGGCGCGAAAGCACCTGAGGGCGCAGCGCCCCCGAAGTCTGGCTCAGCATGAGCGCCTTCCGCGCATTCCCCGATCGAAGTGCCGCAGGAAGCTTTTCAGAGAGGACATCAAGCTTTTGCCGCGGCCCTTCTAGAATAGCGTCCTCTTTTGGAAGTCCACGGGAGAGATCAGCAAGCCGCTGACGGCGCATCTGCATCGAGCGCGTCACCGCATTCGACAGCCGCACACCTTGGTTTTCAGTCCAAGACAACAGCTCCATCCGTACTGGCACCGCCATTTCAGCGGCAGCTGTCGGTGTGGGCGCACGCTTGTCTGACACAAAGTCTATAAGAGTTGTGTCTGTTTCATGCCCCACCGCAGAAATCAGCGGGATATTCGAAGCAGCAGCCGCTCTTGCGACAATCTCTTCGTTAAATCCCCAGAGATCTTCAATCGAACCACCACCTCGCGCGACGATCAAAAGATCAGGCCGAGGCATCGCGCCACCGGGCGTCATCGCATTGAAACCTTCGATTGCAGCGGCGACCTGAGGGGCACAGCTCGCCCCTTGAACGGCAACGGGCCACACCAGAACTTTGCGTGGAAATCTATCTCTTAGGCGATGAAGAATATCGCGGATGACAGCACCAGAAGGCGACGTAACGACGCCAATAACCTCAGGCAAATAGGGAATCGCCTTCTTACGTTCGGGAGCAAAGAGCCCTTCCGCCTGAAGTAGCGCTTTGCGCTTTTCCAGCATCGCCATCAAAGCACCCGCGCCCGCTGGTGCTATGTCGTCGATGATCATCTGATACTTAGATTGTCCCGGAAAAGTCGTAAGCTTGCCGGTCGCAATGACCTCCATCCCTTCTTCTGGACGGTGGGTCAAAGCCTGTGCACGGCCCTTCCAAATCACACTGGCAAGGACGGAACGATCATCTTTCAGATCGAGATAAAGATGCCCCGACGACGGACGGGATACCCGTCCGACCTCGCCGCGGACGCGAATATACGCGAACTCGGATTCGATAGAGCGCTTTACAGCGCCGCTAATCTCGGAGACCGAAAACTCGGGCGCGTTGCTTCCAGCGTTATTTTGCGGTTCGGGATCTTCAAACAGGTCACTCATACCCTCTTTGTGCGCCAAGGAACGCGCGCAAGCAACACCCCACGCTTGCCCATTGTCACGACTGCCTCTAGGAAGGCCCAAGATTTACCAGAGGGCACGAGACATGAATATCCTGATCCTTGGCAGCGGCGGCCGCGAACATTCACTTGCTTGGGCTGTGAAGCAAAACCCAAAATGTGACCGCTTGATCGTCGCACCGGGCAATGCTGGGATCGCGAGCATCGCTGAATGCGCAGATATCAACATTCTCGACGGTGATGTGGTTGCCGGTTTTGCTTCGGACAACGCTATCGATTTCGTGATCATTGGCCCAGAAGCGCCCCTCGCTGCTGGCGTCGCCGACCAGCTCCGCAGTGCCGGTTTCACGGTCTTCGGCCCCTCAGCCGCCGCAGCGCGTCTCGAAGCGTCCAAGGCCTTTACCAAGGCGATCTGTGACGCCGCAAATGCGCCCACCGCCGCTTACGCACGCTTTACCGAAAGCGCCCCCGCCAAAGCATATATCCAAGAACAAGGCGCACCCATTGTGGTCAAAGCCGACGGTCTTGCCGCCGGCAAAGGTGTAATCGTCGCCATGACAGAGGCCGAAGCCCTTGACGCAATCGACGACATGTTCGGCGGCGAATTCGGCGAAGCGGGCGCAGAAGTCGTGATCGAAGAATTCATGGATGGCGAAGAAGCCTCCTATTTCATCCTTGTCGACGGCGAAACAGTTTTGCCCATCGGAACTGCTCAGGATCACAAGCGCGTCGGCGACGGTGACACGGGTCCGAACACTGGCGGAATGGGCGCCTATTCCCCTGCCCCCGTCCTCTCGGATAAAATCGCGGCCAAAGCCCTCAATGAAATCGTCATTCCGACGATGCGAGTGATGAAAGAACAAGGCACTCCATACCAAGGCGTGCTCTACGCAGGTCTCATGATCAAAGACGGTCAGCCGCGCCTCGTGGAATATAATTGCCGATTTGGCGATCCCGAATGCCAAGTGCTCATGATGCGCCTCGGCGCGCAAGCACTCGACTTGATGCTTGCCTGTGCCGAAGGCCGCCTCTCGGAGATCAAAGCAAACTGGGCAGACGATCACGCCCTCACTGTGGTTCTTGCCTCGAACGGTTATCCCGGCGCCTATCAAAAAGGGACTGAAATCCGCGGCCTGAGCGCTCTGCCCGAAACATCTTCGGAATATACATTCCACGCCGGAACCGCGGCTAAAGATGGTGCGATCGTTGCAACGGGCGGCCGCGTTCTCAACGTCACGGCTCGAGGCGCTACGCTTCAAGAAGCCCGAGACCGCGCATATGCGATGATCGACCAAATCGACTGGCCCGAAGGCTTTTGCCGCAAAGACATCGGCTGGCGCGCGCTCTAAGCCTTTGTGCGGAAAATATCCTGGGGGAGCACCAACGGTGCGGGGGCAAAGCCCCCCTTCCTCTCAAACAAAAAAAGCCGCCCCAAACAGGGCGGCTTTTTATTCATGATATTCAGAAACGCGTTTTAAGCTGCGCGGCCCATAAGAACCGAGTCGATCTCTTTAGCTGCGGCTTGCTCATCATTGCCGCCAACAGCTGCAATCTCGCGAGTCAAACGCTCGAGAGCAGCTTCATAGAGCTGACGTTCAGAGTAGGATTGCTCGCGCTGGTCGTCGGCACGGTGCAGGTCGCGAACGACTTCTGCGATTGCAATTAGATCACCAGAGTTGATCTTCTGCTCGTATTCCTGAGCGCGGCGCGACCACATCGCTTTTTTAACCTTGGCCTTACCCTTCAGGGTCTTCATCGCATGAGCGACAATATCAGGCGAAGAGAGCGAGCGCATGCCTACATCAGCGGCCTTGTTCGTCGGCACTCGGAGCGTCATCTTGTCCTTTTCAAACGAAATCACAAAGAGCTCGAGCTCAAAGCCAGCCACTTCTTGCTTCTCGATCGAAACGATCTGACCCACACCATGTGCGGGATATACGACAAACTCGTTCGGGCTGAATTCGTTCTTCTTCTTGGTCATAACGGTCCTTTCTTTGGCACCAGCAAGACGACAAGACAACCGCCCGGAAAAAGAGTTTTTCCGGCGGCGTTATGTGACTTTTGGCGGTTAAGACACTGGCAACATTTGAATTTGTTATAACACAAAAACCGGCATATCGAAAGTGCCGCACTGCAGCACCGTCAAAAGCCGGTTTTCATAATATTTTCAATCTCATGCGCTAGTCGGGCAACGCGAATCAACCCCACTGACACGAATCGGTGATTGGCTTAGTTGCCTTCACCAGCCTTGGCCGAGAACAGGTCGATCTTGCCCGATTTACCATCCATGTCGTCCGCACCCGGAAGCGGGTCTTTTTTGACAGTGATAACAGGCCATTGCTCGGCGTATTTGCGATTGAATTCAACCCACTTTTCCATGTCCGGCTCCGTGTCGGGACGGATCGCGTCTGCGGGGCATTCGGGTTCGCAAACACCACAGTCGATGCATTCATCTGGGTGGATCACGAGCATATTTTCACCCTCGTAGAAACAATCTACAGGGCAAACCTCGACGCAGTCGGTGTACTTACAGGCGATGCAATTGTCGTTGACGATGTAGGTCATAGTCTATTCCTGATGCTTTCGGAGCACTTGCTAGGACAGCTTGGCGGATCATTCAAGCGCGAAAGGGTCTACCTTTGCACGAAGCGCATCCATGTTCCGTCTCTCACGCTTTCCTGGTTTGCCTTTCCCATCGAACGAAGGATTAATGGGAGATTTTTCCTCAGGTGGCGGCGAAAGATCTTCGTAAAGAGACTGCGCCTCGGGAGCCGGCCCACGCCTTTCCCCTACGGCAAGGATTCGCACAATCTTGACGTCACCCTCTTTGACAAAGGTAAGCACGGCCCCCGGCCCTACTTGACGAGCAGGTTTGCTAATCGGAGTGCCGTCAATGCGAACTTTGCCTTCAGAGACGATTTTCGTGGCAAGGCTGCGCGTTTTATAAAAACGCGCATGCCAGAGCCATTTATCAATACGGATCGAAGTTTCCGCTTCGGCCATTACTTGGTCTTGAAGCCCGAGAGCGCTGCTGCGAACGGGTTATCAGGATCAATGGTCTTTTCGCGCTTGGGCTTTGCCTCGAACTTCTGAGGTTTGGCGTTGCCCTCGGGCTTGCGACCTTTGCCACCTTTACCCTTGTTGCGCGGACGCTCGCCTTGCGGCCGCTCGCCTTGTGGCTTACCGCCGTCACGACGACCGCCTTGTGGACGGGCCTGACGCTGAGCGCGGCCGCCCCAAGTAAAGGTGTAGAAAACTTCGGTTTCAGCAGCTTCAGCGGCCTCAGTCGTTTCAGTTGCCTCGGCATCCGCCACAGCAGCTTCGGCTGCTTCACCCTCTACCGGTGCAGCCTCAACAGCTTTGGCCTTTGCGCGTTCACCTTTTTCGGCTTTATAGCCAAGGCCCGACATGAGGTCAGCGAACTGCTCCAATGTCATACCGGTGATCGAGAGCATATCCGCATTGGCCTCGAAACCCCCACGGCTATCCTTATCACGAAGCATGTCGGCAAGACGTTCAAGCATGTCGATACGGATCGCACGCTCGCCCGCTGCACGGTAACCTGCCATTGCGAAATAGCCGGGTGCCATATCCTTGAGCGCAGGCACAGTCACGAGACCCGGAGGCGGTGCTTCGGGGAATTCGTCAAGCTTTTGAGCAAGCGACCAGAGCACAAGACGCAGGCGCGTCGGAGCAGGCTTGAGCAATAGCGGCATAAAGACGGTGAACTGGCCGAAACGAACGCCATGCTTACGCAGCGCTCCGCGTGCCTCTTGATCCAGAGCCTTCACGTCATCCGCGACATCGCCGCGCGGCACAATTCCAAAGCCTTCGCCAAATCGGAATGCAAAACCACGGGCGAGACCGGTCAGTGTCTCGTCTCGCTGCATATTGAGCATAGGCTCGAACAGAGCGGCGACTTTGCGGTCGATAAAATGCTGAAGACGGCGCTGGACCTTGGTCGCGACATCATCGCCAGCCTCTTCATCGACGAACGCGACAACTTGTGGACGGAGCGGGTCCGCACCAGCGACTAGCTTACCAACGGCCTGATCACCCCACATGAGGCCACCCTGATCAGTGAAATCAATCTCGGTATCAGGGGAATTATAAAAGCGGTCTGCGCGCAGATTGAACTGCGGGACCAGCGCCTGAACCGAAGCTTGACGGAGGGTCTTTGCTTCATCGGGGCTTCCGGTCTTATCCATGCGGAAACGGAACCCTTCCAACCGTCCGACAAATTCGCCGCCGACGGTCACTTCACCATTATCGTTTACTTCGGCCACAAGGCCCTCCTTCTGCTTGAGCCGGCGAAGGAGAACGCTCGTCCGCCGGTCCACAAATCTTTGGGTCAGAGCATCATGTAATGCATCTGACAGGCGATCTTCTACAGCGCGAGTTTGCTCACGCCAATGGGATTCGTCCTGAACCCACCCACTGCGTTGTGCAACGTAGGTCCAAGTTCTGATATAGGCGAGCCTTTTCGACAATGTGTCAATGTCGCCATCTGTCCTATCAATGCGTTTTACCTGCCGCGCGAACCAGTCGCGGGGCACGTGACCGTGTTGATGGAGGAAGTTAAACAGCTCGCGAAGCAGGTTTGCGTGTTCGCCCGCCGAGATACCGCGAAAATCTGGCACACGGCACACATCCCATAGTAGCTTAACCGAAGGTCCATCACTCGCCCGCGCGATGACCTCTGCATCTGCTGAGAGTGCCTTGAGCGCCAAAAGGTCGTCAGCTTCACGCATCCGCGTCAGCCAAATGTCATCGGTCCGCTGTTCAAGTGTGCGAATGAGACGCGGGACTGTTCCATACTCGAGCCGTGAATTTCGCCAATGGAGCTTGTTCACGGGGCGGAACTGATGCTCCTCGATGGCCTTGACCACCTCGTCATCGAGTTCTGGTGCTTCGCCCGTAACGCCAAATGTCCCGTGGCTCATGTGGCGACCTGCACGGCCCGCGATCTGACCGAGTTCCTGAGGCTCGAGATAGCGCATCCGGCGACCATCGAACTTGGTCAGCGAGGAAAACGCGACGTGATCAATATCGAGGTTCAGCCCCATACCAATGGCGTCTGTTGCTACGAGATAATCCACATCGCCGTTCTGATACATAGCGACCTGAGCGTTCCGCGTCCGCGGACTGAGTGCGCCCATTACGACTGCTGCACCGCCTTTGGTTCGGCGCAAGAGCTCAGCAATCGCATACACATTATCAACAGAAAAGCCGACAATTGCTGCCCTTCCGGGCATTCTACTTATCTTTTTCGAACCAGAATAGGTCAGTGTCGACATACGCTCGCGCTTATGGAATTGCGCCTTAGGGACCAATGCAGCAATCGCGGGGCGCATCGTGTCTGCGCCCATAAAGATCGTCTCAAGGCGTCCTCGCGCATGCAAAAGACGGTCTGTGAAGACATGACCTCGCTCTGGATCAGAGCAGAGCTGAATTTCGTCAACAGCCAGAAAATCGACCATCATGCCTTCGGGCATAGCCTCGACAGTGCAGACCCAGTATTTGACGCGGGGCGGCACAATGCGCTCTTCGCCTGTGACCAAGGCGACAACAGATGGGCCACGAAGCGCCACGATCTTGTCGTAGACCTCGCGCGCCAAAAGACGCAGAGGAAGGCCGATCACGCCCGTCTGATGCGCGAGCATACGCTCAATTGCGTAGTGCGTTTTGCCGGTGTTCGTCGGCCCAAGCATGGCCGTTATCCGGGAAGGCAAAGTCATTTTTCGTCCCCGGTGGGGGGATCGGGCGTCAGAGCGTCCGACCCTCTTGCTTCAATTCCAGCCGTTCAACGGCCTCGTTAATTCCAGGAGCCGCAGGCGCGAGATCCAAGATTTGGCGGTAAACCTCAAGCGCATCCGCTTCTCGGTTGATCTGTTCGAGTATCATCGCAAAGCCTGCTAGGGCGCCAAAATGACGTGGCTCGAGGATCAAAGTCTGTCGGATGTCTTCCAATGAGTGGCCGAACTCGTCAAGAAGATAAAACGCAGTAGCGCGACCATTATATGCCTCGGCAAACTCTGGTGCATGATCAATCGCAGCCGAAAAATGCTCGACAGCTGTCTGATAATCCCCTTGGTCGATTGCATCTTGACCGCGCCGCACAAGCAAATCGATCGCTGCCGACCCACTCTTTGACCATTCGTCACCAATCTGGCGCTCGATGCCTAGGTATTCGGACGCATCTGCTTCCTTCAGCTGTCGGAACAAATCGGCAAGCCGCGCCTCATCCGCCGCATGTGCCGCTACGGCAAATGTACTGGCGCAGACAACTGCCGCTACGATATGTTTGAAACGAATACGCAAGGTGCTCATAACAACGAATGTAGCCATTGCAGCGGCAATCTCCAGAGGGAGCTTGCCAGAAACAACGAAAGGACAAAATATGAGCGAAATCGTCAACGGAGCAGTAGAAGCCCTTAATGCCAAACTTGGCGGCCAAGGCTTTGACGGAACCGCTAAATTTGTCATCGACGGTGAAGGCTCGATCATTATCGACGAAAACGGTGCACGCGCTTCGGACGAAGCCGCCGACGTTACCCTCACCGCTTCGGCCGAGACATTTCAGGCCATTTTTGAAGGCGACGAGAATCCGACAACTGCTTTCATGACAGGTAAGCTTGCGATCGACGGCGACATGGGCGCAGCGATGAAACTCGCCGGAACACTGGCTTAAACATGAACGCAGCACCCTTCTTTGCAGAGATCGCGGATGCCCCAAGTGGTGCAGAGAGCCATTGGCTGAACGCAAACGACAATGTGCGTTTACGGGTTACCCATTGGACATTGCCCGATGCAAAAGGAACGGTGCTGCTTTTCCCTGGGCGTACTGAATATATCGAGAAATACGGCAAAGATGTCGCTCTGTTGATGAACGCGGGATATGCCGTTGCAACGATTGATTGGCGAGGTCAGGGGCTCTCTGATCGCCTATCAGTCCCTGCATATATCGGACATGTCGAACGCTTCCTTGATTACCAAAGGGACGTCAAAGCGCTGGCGGACCACGTCACAGCCATGGGGTTACCTACCCCGCTTTTCCTCTTGGCTCACTCAATGGGGGGCGCAATCGGGCTCCGTGCGCTTCACCTTGGTCTCCACGTGAAAGCAGCTGCATTCTCGGCCCCAATGTGGGGGATCGAGACGCATCCTGTTATGCATGTCGTTGGGCGTATCGTCTCCACCTGTGCAAAGTTTCTCGGTATGGGACACAAGCTCGCGTTAGGACAAGAAACAGAGACTTACGTTCTGCGCGGTGAGGCAGAGGACAACTCGCTCACAAATGACCCAGAGATGTGGAACTATATGCGACGTCAAGCAGTCGCTCACCCCGAACTTACTCTAGGTGGACCTTCATACCTCTGGATTCTTGAAGCCTTGCAGGAAACCGATGAGCTTGCGCGGCTCTCGCCGCCTAAAGTTCCCACTGTTACGTTTCTGGGCGATCAAGAAACGATCGTCAGCCCCGAACGTATTCGATCCAAAATGGCTGATTGGGCACGAGGCGAATTGGTATTGCTCAAGAATACCAAGCACGAAACACTTATGGAGCTACCGGAAACGCGCGCTCAGGTGTTCGAGAAGATCATCTCACATTTCGATGCCCATCGCTAAACTGAAGCAAAGCACCCGATGGCAGAGCCGTGGACGCCGATGTCCAAAAGGCCTATTTCGGACTCCACACACAGCGAAAAGTAGCCTGCTGTGGGCAAATATACGACGCGATAATCCCCATTCGTGCGCGTCACGCTCCAGCACTTTTGAACGATCCCACCACTAAAGTTCACAGAGAGAAGTTTGGGCGGCACACGCGACGCACTAAATTGCGCGACGGTTGGGTCACTGGGATCGGCCTTTTCCACTTCGGCATCGAGCAGGGCTGATATTTGCTCTGCGTTGATGTTCATCGGCTTCTCCTCATTCTTCCTTATCCAGCAAAGGACCAACGCCTAAGAACATCAAGCGCCTTGGCCTTGTCGAGCGCATCGGTGGCGGAGGAAGGCCTTGAAAAGTCATGGCCAAATCCCTCTTCAAACTCGCAAGACAAGCAAGAGATTTTCTTACTGGTGTACCTGATATCAGCAGAGCCACATTCAGGACAAATCGCGGTTACGTCGTCGTTGTACATGGCGCCCTCCTTTAACCGGAGCTAGCGCAAATGAAAGCAAGGTCGAGAGTGACCGCAAAAAAAGAAAAAGCCACGCACAATGGCGGGGCTTTTCCGAGATCTGTAGCGAAACATACTGGATCTTTGTGATCAGTTCGTCGAGCG
>CAYWUN010000038.1:0-24124 GCA_964461315.1 uncultured Aestuarium sp. | reverse complement strand
CCCTACCGCCGGAGCCATAATCTCAGACTTCTGAGATGTGACAATGACCCGCTTAGGCGGGTTTTTTGTTGCCTTGGTGGGATGTAATTCCGTTCTGTCTATCAGCGCGCCTATGCAACAATTTCGAAGACTTCTCGCCTCAGGCTGCGCTTCATCAAACCAATAATCTGACCAAAAGTATGGTTTAGCGCCGCTTCCGTTTCAAAAGTATGGCTCCAAGAAATTCGATGAATTTCGGTTTATTCCCCAATCGGCTGAAATTAAGCTCGGAGCAAAGAGGGAACAAAGTTGAAACACATACAAACCCAATTGCTGATAGTTCTGGTCGTAACGTTTCTCTATGCGTTCAGCTTTTGGCTCATGGAAGAAGTGGTAGTTCCAGCGCAAACAGCGATGTTACCTGACATTACAGAATATGCGCTTTTGATTTTCCTACCCCATGGCGTTCGTGTGTTGACGGCATGGCTCTTTGGCTGGAGATCGATCTTCTATCTCTTTGCGGCAGCGCTCTTGGGTCATTTTCTTGTGACGCCCGATGTGGCGGCCAACGGAACCAAAGTCATGACTTGGATTGTTGGAGCAAGCAGTGCGTGGCTCGGCGTTGAGGTCCTACGCCTCTTTGGACTGCCACTTGGGACGGATCTCAAAGCGATCGGACCGAACACTTGGCGCTATTTGGTCTTAGCAGGCGCGGTATCGTCGCTCTTTAACTCGATCGGACATGTCTTGGTCTATCAAAGTCTGGTTATTTCAGAGCTGTTCCGCCCGATGCTCTTTGCCTTCATCTTTGGAGACACGATGGGAACGATCTTGTGCTTTGCAATTGCCCTAGCCATTTTCCGCGTAGCGCGGAAATTCACGCGTGCATGAGCAAGTTTGCGACAAAGATCATACCCGCGCAAACGGACGCCACCCAAAGCTGAGCCAGAGCCCAAAACACCGCGTTGCGAGCAAATTTAGTCTGCACCAAAGCGCGCAATTGCTTTGATGATGGGGACGCGTGTCCCGCATCCCTTAGTTCTGAAAAATTCAAATCAGACATAACAAATACCCCAGGCGCACTCTCTGAATAAACCGCAGAGTGGAAACTCGTCACGCATTAAAATTACAAATGAGACTTAAGGGTAGTTAGACTACCTGATATTTCCCGGACCGCTCGGTTCCAACCCTCACAATAATATTCTTTTCCAAAAGACTATTAAGGGCGCGGAACAGGGTCGGTCGACTGATGAGCTGCGTAAGCTCGTGGGCCTGAATATCATCAATATTTGCAATGCCTTCCTTAGAGGAAAGAAGCGTGATTGCGTAGAGCACATCGCGTTGAGCCTCGGACAGCTCGGCGAGCCCCAAGTCCTTTTCCATTTCAAGCAACATAGACCGCATCTTCGCGACCGCACTTGTAAGCATTCTTCCCTATCCTTTTGCAAAGATCAAAATGACACTTGCCAACTTGACTTAGACATCACATTGATACTACCAAAATTGGGGGCGGTCAATTTGTGTTCCCAACTTCGATACGAGTATGAGACCTCCTGTGTATTGAGTGGTATCGCCTCCCCTATTCACGAAGTTGAAGGGGAGGCGCTTTTATTTTGCGCTATGCGCCCCGCCGAGGAAGACCTAGTTGTTCTGGGTTGCCGCCGGTAAGGTAAAGCAAATCTCAGTGCCATCGGTGCACTCTGAATCCACCCAAATTTTGCCGTTATAGGCGGTTACAATCTTGGCACATATCGCAAGGCCGATCCCAGTACCGGAAACAGCGTCGCGTGCGTGAAGCCGCTTAAAAACGCCAAAGATCTTTTCGCGATGCAGTGGCGGCACACCGATCCCGTTGTCCTTGACCACAAAGACAATCTCGCGCCCCGACAGTCGCGTGAAAAGCTGCACCGCTATGGGGCCATCTGGTTTGCTGTATTTGACAGCATTGTCGATCAGATTTTGCGCGATCTGTTTGAACTGAAGTCGGTTCGCATTAAGTATGGTGAACTTACCGTGACTAAAATTACACTCGCGCTCAGGTTTGATGAGCTTTGCTGAGTTGAAGCACTCTTCTATAATCGGCAAAGGATCAAAACGTTCACGCGGAATTTCATCGTCATCACAAGTAGTATAGGCGAGAAGGTCTTCTATGAGGTGCCCTGCCCGATCGCCCGCATCGCTCAGAATGTCGAGGTATTGCTTCGTCATCTCGTCTTGATCCGGTTTTGCGTCGAACTGCGTGCGCAAACGCTTAGAAAAGGTGGACACCATTCGGAAAGGCTCTTTTAGGTCGTGAGAGCAGATATAAGCAAACTGAGACAACTCTCGATTTTGCTGCTCAAGCTTATCAAGGATGATCTGGTTCTCTCGTTGAGCGGCATGTAACTCTTTATTTCGCTCGCTCACCAGCTTTGATCTGTTGGAACTAAATCCTACGATAAAGGCGAGGATCGAAATCAGCGGAACGAGCCAGTTCACCGAAAATGGTCGGTACTTTGCAGCAAAGACTGGCGTTGGGTAAATATAAAGCGACCATTCTTTTCCGCCCAACTCGAACGATTTGGCCTGTGAACGTTCACTATCTTGGTATTCCGCGTCAAACGAGGACAGAAGCACTCTATCCTCCATTTCGAATTGAACCAGAAGCTGGGCAACATCTTCGTTTACATCAAAAACCAATTCCATCGGCCGCGTGAGCACGACAATGGCATCACTATTGGGCTATCCAGCTTCAGACGAGATATAAACGAGAACGGGCTCACCCGCTCGATCGATCCCCCCCGAAATCCAAAGAGCGTTCCCATCCAAATCAGTCAATTCCATCAAGTTCGCCTGATCAAACGAGAACTCAAAACCGAATTTGTCTTCAATATATCGATCCAAGATTCCGTTCGTGATCTCGTTCGCTTCAACAACGAGAAAAATCGAGCCGAACTTCTCAAAAAGGTGTTGGTAGCCGATGACCATCTCTGCACGGTGGCGGCTGTCCTTTTCACCCAAAACGCGCGCAGCGACACCCGCAACCATATGAAAGTTTCGGATTATCGTTCGCGACGTTCTCTCGGCATCCCCTTGTATCGCCTTTGCCGCATTTGCCTTTTCGATAAGGAGCTTTTCCTCAGAGGCAACGAAGCCAAGCAAAACAACCGCGATCGACAAGGCATATTCGCGAAGTCGAAGAACGCGATTCAACTCCGCGAACGTCCGAACATTTTGCAAATCAGGCCACTGGCACAAGGACAGCAAAATAAGAGAAATCGCGGTCTGAACTGAAGTCGCGTTGACACCGTTGAAGTAATATTCAAGGTCTGTATAGCTCAGAAGATTGTCAGCAACGCTTATGAGCCCCATGACGAGAGCGAGGAACCTTAACAGGTCCGCAATGGCGTTGTTAATAAACCGAGTGCGAATAACTTGGTCAACGGCAATGAACCCCAAAGCAATTGCCGTTTGATCGTCCATTCGGACTTCGCTGCTGATGTCATAAATAAAAAGACGATCGATATCGTATTCAGTAGCGCCAAGGTAAAAAGCCAGCTTCATGATACAGAACGCTAGGACGGCTGCTGAAAATACAAAGCGAAGCGACACTAGGTTTCCGCGAAGCATCGCTCCTAGGGACAGGATCGTTAAACAGATTGCTGTGTTCAGCGACACACCGTTCCCAAGCAAAAGCGCCAACTCATGCTGAATTGTCGGGGCATAGTTCCAAAGATAAATCTGAACGACTGCACCAACCAGAACGATGAAAAGACCCAACTCTCGGATCAAAACCGACCTTCGTATTCCAGTCACTTCTGGAGCTGTCATCGACTGATCCTCGCACTTTCTTAAAATGGTATTGTTACACCCAGCCTCGCCAAACCGTCCTCACTGATCGCGAAGGTCGCCGTTCCCCCAAGGTTCGTAGCGGTCGCCTTGATCATAAAACCAAGAGGCACGTGCCCTGCCGTGCACTGCACATAATTCTGTTTTACAGGCACAAAAAAACGATCAGCCGCGCGAGGACGAAGGACCACGGTCTTGAACTCCGCGCAAAGCTCGACCGCATTAAGGTCTGCACTTTGCGTCAACTTGATCTCGCCTTGGGAATTTTCTGCCCACACCTCGAGCACACATCTAAAATGCTCGCAGAGTTGTTCAAAGACACCTTCGGGAAACTGCACAGAAAGATCGTCAGAGACGAACGAAAAAGCCGTAGAACTGTCTTTCAGACTTGAAGCCAGAAATATCTGATTTACCTGAACTGAAGCGAGGCATTTTCGAGCGAGGAAAACCCTCATAGTGCTGACGAGAGTTTCAAGTTGCGCAGCTCCTTCAGTGGCTGCGTCGACAATGAGTGGGAGGATTTCGGTATCCTCACGCTCCTTCATCAAGATAGCAGCAGCGCCCCCGATTGTCCTAAACGGAGCGGCGATGTCGTGAGCAATCGCACGTATAAAGAGATCTAAGACTTCTGCTTCATTTTGTTGCATCTTACCTCGGTGGTAGCCCCACAATCGTTAACCAAAATTGTTCAATCTCGCGCACGATCGAATAGAAAGCTTCTGCACCAAGGGGTTTGGTGACATAGCAATTTGCGTGAAGATTATAACTCTTGAGCCTGTCTGACTCCGCGGCCGAACTCGTCAGGACGACCACGGGAATACGCCGCAGAGTTTCATCTTTCTTGATGACTTCCAGAACCTCGTATCCATCCACCCCCGGCAGATTGAGATCGAGCAATATCAAATCGACGGGTTCAGCGGCCTCAAATCCATTACGACGGTAGAGTAAATCAAGCGCCGCCTCACCCGTTCCAGCGACCGATAGCGTATTTCGGATTTTTGAGTCCTTGAGCGCCTCTTTCGTGAGTAGGACATCCCCCGGATTATCCTCTACAAGCAACATGTTGATCACGTTCATTGCGATGCACCCTTCCTAGATGTGCGAAACATGTGATCCAAATGCATGGCAGGCTTTCACGAAGAGGCTTTGACGTTTCGAGCCAAACACCTCGGTCGTTTTCAACCTGTGATGGAACCCCACACATTCTCCCGATCAACAAAGATCAGCTGGCATGCAAGGGGCCATGAAACGTCTTCATGTTAGTATGTGGCGCACTCAGGATACACTTTAGATTCATAATTTCACCGTTAGGATATAACCTAACCACCCAATCAGAAAGCCGCGCTGACACTTACGGCGCGCATCTAAAGGATATATTTATACACTTTAGTATATTTTTTGACAAAGAGGGCACCACTCATCGCCGGCAATGAACAACTTATGATTGCAAGGCGGGATTTCCGAAATCACCATTCGGTTGCCACGTCTTACCCAAAAACGAAAACACCAAGGGCCGTTACCCTTGGTGTCCATAGAAATTAACTCTGCCTTTTACTTGGCGTTCAGTTTTGCTTTCTTGGCTTGGAAACGTGCCTTCATCATCTCGTCACCGGCTTTGGAACCGTCGTGGAAAGTACCAAACCACTTATCGAGAGGAATAAGCCCGTCGCCATAGTTCACCTCAAAATACTTGTGGTGAAGATAGTGGATATAGGCGTGGCTATCGATCGAGCGATCCTCACCGATCTCCACTTTATCAAAGCCCACATGCCCAGGAACTGCACCGAATCCCGCGACATGAAGCTGATAAAGCGCAATGATCGGATTTGACGGAATAATCAGGTGATAAAAGGTCGTCGCAAAGTAAAGAATATGTTCGACCGGATGCATCGAAAGCGATGACCATGGGCTGGGGTTCACAGAGTTGTGGTGTACGGAATGGACATATTTGTAGAGGAACGGCTGATGGATCAGCCAATGGATGCAGTAGAAGTGGAACTCATGGATGACAGGCACCACGAGGCACAGAAGCGCAAGGTAAAGCGGATGGTCCGCGAACTCGTACCAAGGGACCCAGCCGTTCGCAAAAACCCAGAGCATTAAGACTTGTGTCGCCGTCCAAAGAGGCACACCTGAAATCATTCCTCTGAGAAAGTTATCGAGGTTCTGGCTCTTGAACCAAAACACATCCGAAGGGGCGTCTGCGGGAAATTTTCCGTTATATTTGAAACGATTGCCCTGCGCTCTTCGGACATAAAGATGAAGCTCGAAAGCGCCATACCAAAGGAATACGGCGACCAGATTCACACCGAGAAGCCAGAGTACCCATCCCCACTCCAGAGTGACCATGGCTTCCCTCTCGGGCACGATCCACCTCCACCAAGCCAGAGCCGAGAGAAAAAAGATCACATTGTAAGGAAAGAAATAGCTGGGCAGCCACTTGAGAAGCGCGACCGGCTTGGGCGGAAAGACGAACAGCGGCGCGGTCCCTGCTGGTTCGTTCGGCGTATAATCACCGCGCTTGTTGCGCGTTCCATATTTGAGTTCATCCATCTTCATTCTCCTCAGAGAGTCTGTGCGCGCTTGGTGAAAGCATCAAGTTCAGAGGGCGACATTCGGACCTCGTGAAGGGCTTGGGGGTAGACCGAGGTTTCAACGTCACGCGCAAAGGCTTCGAACGCAGCAACGCGCTTCGCCTGTAGCACTGCTTCTAAAGCGATGAAATCAGCGTATTTCTTTGAGTGGCGCGGGTAATGGCCAGCGTTGGTTCCAAGAACGTCCGAACTGAAAAGATACTGGGTGTCGCAAACGCTCCCACAGCCCATCCCCATGGTGATCAGCGGCGTTGAGCGCGTGATATGATCGGCCAACTCCACAGGAACAACTTCAACCTCGACACAGGCGGCTCCTGCGTTCTCAAGATCCTTTACCTTTTGGAGGACCTTAATTGCCTCGTCCGCTGTTTTTCCGATTGCACGAAAACCGGTCCATGCCGCCAAATTGGGGACAAGCCCGACGTGACCAGTGACAGGGATGCCTTCTCGCGCCATTGCTTCGATGAAATGAACGCTGTGCGAGCAATAGACCGCGTCAGCGCCACGCTCGAGGATGCGGAACCCCTCGCGAATTGCTTCATCGGGTGAGGCAACAGTTCCATGCGGCATCCCAGCGGAAACAAACGCATTGGGTGCCGCGGCTCTGATCGGCTCGAGCGTGTGATCGGGTTCACATGACAGCACAACGATCCCCGCAGCAACAGCAGCGGCGGCCTCAGCGCCGCTATCTACATGAAGCTGAACCCATTTCTTGGAGCCTTTTGACTTCAAAAGCTCATAGACTGACAGGTGCTTGCCCATCGAACTCCTCCCTAAATTTGGAAGGGAAATTACCCTGACAGCGCCTCAATGACTGAGGAAAAACTGATCAAATCAGATCAAAGATTCTCGCGTGTGATTGTTGTAAATCTCATCGGAGGGTTGCTGATCGGATCTTTCAAAATGCCTATTTCAGAAAGCAAAATATCAAGCGAGCGCCGCGCTTGCGCCTCGGGCAACTGATCCAAGATGACATCAACTGTGCCGTCCTTAAGCGCCGCACTAGCCCGTTCATCCAGCTCATGCGCGACCACAAAAACCTTGCGGCCCTTGCGTTTGAGCATATCCACAACCGCCTCGTTCGCCCCGCCCGCGTTATATATCGCGGCAAGGTCCGGCCATTGCTGCAACGTCCTGAACAAACGTTCACTTGTTTGATCGGGATCATCACCGCTGAACTGCACATGCACAAAGTCCGTCCCAACGGGATTTTCGGCAAGATAGTCCGAGAAGCCGCGCAAACGATCACGGTGGACCGAATACACCTGTGAATGACACAGCGCCACGACAGGACCGCGCACAGCGCCAAGCCTTGCCACCATCATGCCAGCCATGCGCCCTGCGGCATAGTTATCAATCCCAACGAAATGGGCATCCTCTATCACACGGGTCACGACCTGAATTACGGGGAGCCCATTTGCCCTGACACGTTCAAGCGCCGCTCGGACTTCTGGCGTGTCGGGTGACGAGATCACAAGACCGGAACGGCGGATCGAGCGATCCGTAATGCGCGCGGCAATCGCCTTTGGATCGCTTTCGGGCATAAAGGTCACATGAACCTGAACCGAAGGATCAAGAGACGACGCAATCCTGCGAAAAGCCGTCGCCAAACGCCCGAAAAAGGACGTCTCGGGGCGCACCAGAATGACTTCGATCCGCATGAGGCCCCGATGCACCTCGGGCAAGCGGCCCGGCCAGTCCATCTCGCGCGCCGCGACAAGAACCTTTTCTACGGTGACAGGGCGCACGCCCCCTCGCCCATTGAGCACACGCTCAACAGTTGCGGTTCCAACGCCCGCGCGTGCGGCGATGTCACTGTAGGTGGGTTTCGACATGCTTAACTATAGCGCTCGACCGTCTTGGCCATATCGTTGCTATACCGATCCCCAAAGGCGAAACCGACAGGCAAAATGGTTTCGACTTCAGCCATTTCATCAGCGCTTAGCGTAATGCAATCGGCAGCCACCCAATCCGCAAGATGCTCAGCAGTTCGGGTTGCGGGAATCGGAATTTGGTTATCACCTTTTGCCAAAAGCCAAGCCAAAGCAAGCTCCGAGGTCGTATAGCCTTTATCTGCGGCATAGACACGGAAGCTGTCGACGATAGCCTTGTTACGGGTGTAGTTATCACCTTGGAAACGCGGGATATTTGTTCTGAAATCCTGCGGCTCAAAGTTGTCAGGGTATTTGCGCCCAAAGACACCACGCGCCAAAGGCGAGAACGGGACAAAGGCAACGCCCAATTCCTCGCAGGCTTGAATAAGACCCAGCTCAGGCGCGCGGGTCCAAAGCGAGTATTCACTCTGTACAGCCATACAAGGATGAACCTCGTGAGCGCGGCGGAGCGTGTAAGGCCCGACCTCAGAGAGACCGTATCCGCCAATCTTGCCCTCTTTAACAAGGTCAGCCATTGTGCCGATCGCGTCTTCGATTGGGGTCAGCGGATCGCGGCGGTGTAAATAGTAGAGATCGACGTAATCAACGCCCAAACGGCTCAAAGAGCCTTCGAGTTCTGAGCGGATATAGTCAGGCTCGTTGTTGGTTGGTCGCTCTGGGTCGCGTTGAATACCA
Organism: uncultured Aestuarium sp.; assembly: GCA_964461315.1. Taxonomy (GTDB): domain Bacteria; phylum Pseudomonadota; class Alphaproteobacteria; order Rhodobacterales; family Rhodobacteraceae; genus Marivivens. The sequence continues at coordinate 15,153 of CAYWUN010000038.1, read as the reverse complement.
ACTTTTGTCCCGATGACCATCTTGGCTTTGCTCTTCTTCAGCCAATTGCCGATCACCGTCTCTGATCGGCCCATTCCGTAGACGTTCGCCGTATCGAGGAAATTGATGCCCGCTTCGACCGCTGCATCAAGGCACTTATGCGAGGTCGCTTCGTCGGTTTCGCCGAAAGCACCTGCGAAACTCATGCAACCCAAACCGATGGCGCCAACCTTCGGGCCGCCTTTACCAAGCTCGCGCTGTTTCATCGCAAAACCTCTCTTAAGTGTAAGTCGCTAAATTGCTGGGAACACAAACCGTTCACGATTCAGGAGTCAACGCCCGAAATTGGGCCAAGGCCGCATAAGACAAACGTGAAAACTGTGGGCATTGGCGGTTTTCACCTTGTTTTTTTGGGGCTAAGGTCCTTTCAACGCTTTCAAACGGAGGACACATGTCTTTTCTCGTTTCGCGCTATACAAGCCTAGCGCTTGTAACGTTTCTTTTTGCTTTAACGTTTCTTTTTGAGCAAGGAAGCACTGGCCTTCTCGTTATCCAAATCCTCTTGGGCGCGATCATTCTACTTGGCCTTTGGGATATGACCCAAACCCGTCATGCTGTGCTTCGCAACTATCCGATCCTCGGGCACGTTCGGTATTTCTTCGAAATGATCCGCCCCGAGATCAGGCAGTATTTGCTGGAAGCCGATGACGAAGAAGTTCCCTTTTCGCGGGACGCCCGCGCAATCGTTTACCAGCGGGCCAAGAACGTAGAGGACAAACGTCCATTCGGTACGAAAAAGGCGGTCTACGGCTCGGGGTATCAGTGGCTCACCCACTCGATCCAACCGATTGAAATCAAAGATACTGACTTTCGGACAACGGTCGGTGGCGCGGACTGTAAAAAGCCATACGACATCTCGCTTTATAACATCTCTGCGATGAGTTTTGGCGCACTTTCCGCGAATGCGATCACAGCTTTGAACCGAGGCGCAAAGATCGGCGGGTTTGCGCATGACACAGGCGAAGGTGGCATCAGCCGCTATCACAAACAGGGCGGAGACCTAATCTTTGAGATTGGCACCGGCTACTTTGGTTGCCGAGATGATGACGGCAACTTTAGCCCCTCAGTCTTTGCAGAGACGGTTGCACCTGATCAAGTCAAGATGATCGAGATCAAGCTCAGCCAAGGCGCGAAACCTGGTAAGGGCGGCATGCTTCCCGCTGCGAAGATTACTCCTGAGATTGCCGAAGCACGTCACATCCCGATGGACAAGGATTGTCTGTCACCCTCAAGCCATTCGGCCTTTGACTCTCCGGTGGGGCTTTGCAACTTTATCAAACAGCTGCGTGACCTTTCTGGTGGCAAGCCTGTCGGTTTCAAGCTTTGTATCGGTCACCGCCGCGAATTCATGTGTATTATCAAAGCGATGCTTGAAACCGGCATCTACCCCGACTTCATCGTCATCGATGGCAAAGAAGGCGGAACCGGCGCGGCTCCGCTCGAATTTGCAAACCATATGGGTATGCCGCTCGTTGAAGGCCTTGTCTTTGCGCATAACACTTTGCGCGGCGCAGGCATCCGCGACCAGATCAAACTCGGTGCATCGGGCAAGCTTATCACCTCGTTCGATATTGCACGCACCCTCGCACTCGGAGCCGATTGGGCGAACTCTGCACGCGGCTTTATGTTCGCAGTTGGTTGCATTCAGGCTCAGGCCTGTCATACGAACCACTGCCCCACAGGCGTTGCGACACAAGATCCCATGCGGCAGCGCGCGCTGGTTCCAGATGACAAGGCTGTTCGTGTGGCAAACTTCCATCGCAACACGCTCAAGGCGCTGGGTGACATGACGGGTTCCGCAGGTCTCACTCACCCAGGACAGTTTAGCCCGTTTCACTTTATCGAGCGCGAGAATGACCGAGATATGGTGACCTTGAACGAAATCTACCCCTATATGCCGAGCGGTTTCCTCTTGCGCGAAGATGATGATCGCTTTGGCTATCTCAGTCGCTGGAAACGCGCGTCCGCCGATAGCTTCCGAGCTAAGGACGATGGCATCTAGCGACATGCACAAACTCTAGACGCGGGGCAAAAAAGTAGGTCCCGCGTCAATTGTATACAATGGCACACATTGACATATCGACCCACGTTTTATAAGCGGTGGCCAAACGCGTGAGACGGGCGAGCCTCGCCCCGCGCAAAACCGCACCCCGCCGCTAAGCCAATCGCAAAGCGGCCCCACTGGACGGAGAATGGGCACCATGGCAACGACCAATACCCCCGATATCATCTATACAATCGTCGACGAAGCTCCCGAGCTGGCAAGCGCTTCGCTCCTGCCGATCATCCGCTCCTTTGCTGGTGCAGCAGGTCTCAGCGTAGAAACCCGCAACATTTCGGTCGCAGCGCGTATCCTCGCCGTTTTCCCTGAATTCCTGACGGAAGAGCAGCGCGTCAACGACGACCTTGCAGAGCTTGGGCAGATCGTTAAGACCCCCGAAGCAAACGTTATCAAGCTTCCGAACGTTTCGGCGTCGATGCCACAGCTCACCGCTGCGATCAAAGAACTTCAGTCCAAGGGCTTCAACATCCCTGACTACCCAACCAACGCATCGACAGACGAAGAAAAGTCTGTGCAGGCGCGCTATGACGCAATCAAGGGTTCGGCTGTGAACCCCGTCCTGCGTGAAGGCAACTCGGACCGCCGTTCGGCCAAGGCAGTGAAAGAATACGCCAAGGCTAACCCGCATTCGATGGGCGAATGGACCGCTGACAGCAAGACATCGGTTGCCTCTATGGACGGCAACGATTTTTACGCCAATGAAAAAGCGGCGACCATCACCGCAGCACAGGCTGGCGCGGCCAAGATCACTTTCACCGATGCTTCGGGCGCTGAAACCGTCCTCAAGGACAAGCTCAAGTACATCGAAGGCGAGATCGTCGACGCGACCTTCCTCTCGGCCAAGGAACTGCGCAAGTTTATCAAGCAGCAAATCGCTTCGATGGAGCCGGGTGTTCTGTTCTCGGTCCACCTCAAGGCCACGATGATGAAGGTCTCTGACCCGATCATCTTTGGTCACTTCGTTTCGGTTTACCTTGAAGATTTCATCGCCAAGCACGGCGCCAAGCTGGCTGAACTTGGCTTCAACCCGAACCAAGGTCTGGGTGATCTCGAAGCCAAGATCGCTGGCAACGCCGAGCTTGAGGCCGACTACAAAGCCGCGATGGCCGCTCAGCCTGACATGTATATGGTGAACTCGGACAAGGGCATCACCAACCTGCACGTATCGTCGGACGTCATCATCGACGCGTCTATGCCTGCCGTGATCCGCGCTGGCGGCATCGGCTGGGGTCCGGACGGCAAGGCCGCTCCGACCAAGTGCTGCATTCCGGACAACTGCTATGCGCCGGTCTATGACGAAACCATCAACTTCTTCAAAGCGAACGGCAAACTGGACGTCACCAACTGTGGCGCCGTTTCGAACGTTGGCCTAATGGCTCAGAAAGCCGAAGAGTACGGCTCGCACCCCACCACCTTTGAAATGAAGGCTGACGGTATCGTGCGCATCGTTCTCGCATCCGGCGAAGTTCTCCACGAGCATGCCGTCGAAAAGGGCGACATCTGGCGTTCGGCTACCGTTAAGAAGGAACCGATTGACGATTGGATCCGTCTTGCAATTCGCCGCGTCAAAGCAACAGGTCTTGGCGCATTCTGGCTTGATGCCAACCGTGCACACGATGCCGAGTTGATCAAATATGTGGAACCGGCCCTCAAAGCCGCTGACATCGAGATTCCGGTCATGGCTCCGCGTGAAGCAACACGTTGGACGCTTGAGAACATGGTCGAAGGCAAGGACGTCGTCACCATCACGGGTAACGTTCTGCGTGACTACCTCACCGACCTCTTCCCGATCCTCGAGCTTGGCACCTCGGCTAAGATGCTATCGATCGTGTCTCTGATGCAGGGCGGCGGTCTGTTTGAAACTGGTGCTGGTGGCACTGCGCCCAAGCACGTTCAGCAGGTTCTCGAAGAGAGCCACCTGCGTTGGGACTCGCTCGGTGAATTCTGTGCGCTAGGTGAAAGCTTTGCCTTCCTCGCGGACGTACGCGGCGTAGCAAAAGCGGGCGTTTACGCCAAGGCAATCGATGAGGCGATCCAAAAGCTGCTCATCAACGGCAACTCTCCGCAAGGCCGCGTTGGTCAAAACGACAACCGCACTTCGCACTACTGGTTCGCCCGTTACTGGGCCGAAGCCATGGCCGCACAGACCGAAGATGCAGGCCTCGCTGCGCACTTCGCGCCGATTGCAAAGGGCCTTGTTGACGGTGAAGCCGCAATCTTGTCGGAAATCCACGCATCCGAAGGCAAGCCCGCTGATCTCGGTGGCTACTACCTTCTCGACGCTGCCAAAACCGCAGCCGTCATGCGTCCTTCGGCAACGCTGAACGCAATCATCGGCTAATTGGCCTTGAGAACGGAATTGGAAAGAGCAGGCTTAGGCCTGCTCTTTTCGTTTGATCAGGCTGGAAAGAGCCAAGCCTCGGCCTCGCTCGCGATCTTGGACGCGGCATACTGCAACGGCGACTGAAATGCCCTAAGTTCTTTGAGTGAATGGCGCTGAACCGATGAAGTGATCGACACTCCACCGATCAGCCGCCCTGCCCCTGTGAGGATCGGTACGGCGATACAGATGATCCCATTCTCGTGCTCTTCTCGGTCATACGAAACGCCCTCCTCTCGGATTTGCACCAATTCAGATCGAAGCGCTTTTTCGTCAGTAATCGTGTGAACCGTGTGACGATAAAAGGCCTGTCGCTTGAGTGCAGCCGTAAGCTCTGTTTCTCCGAGGAACGCCAACATCGCCTTGCCCACTCCTGTGCAATAGGCTGGGCCGACCTTTCCCGCTTGCGAATACATCTCGATGGGACGCGTAGCGTTACGCTTGTCAACATAGAGCACCTGCCCCTGATCAAGCTGCGCCAAGTGCACCGTTTCGCCCACCTCGGCCGCCAGCGCCTCGATGACAGGTCGCGCGGCGGGACCGAGCGAGCTTTGCGACCAAGCGGAATGCGCCAGTCGCACCAACCGAAGACCAAGCGAATACGTCTGACGTTGTTGGGAGAAGTGAAGCAGTCCCTCTTTTACCAAGGATTGAAGCAACCGATAGAGTGTCGCCTTGGGATAAATGACGTCATCCTGAAGATCGACCAATCGCACCGGCCTTCCCTTTGAGGCCACCAGTTCAAGCACTGACATCGCTTTACCGACGGTTCCTTCGGACATGTGTTTCACCTTGACTCTGTCGCTGCCTTGAGGCCAAATTCCATTATTCGATAACGCGTTTCATTATTTGAGACAAGAGGTGAGGAAGCCCATGACCCCGACCGCTACTTTTCACGATCTAGACGGAGCCTCTGTCTTTATCACAGGGGGCGGCTCAGGCATCGGCGCCTCACTCACCGAAGGCTTCCTGCGCCAAGGGGCAAAAGTCACCTTTATCGGGCGTTCAGACGCGAGCGACTTTGTGGACCAGATGGAAGCGGAGACGGGCTCTCGCCCGCTCTTTATCCAAGGCGACATCACGGACACCGCCGCGCTTCAGGCCGCGATCGAAGAGGCCAAAGACGCGCACGGTCCGATTTCGGTTCTTATAAACAACGCAGCGAACGATCTTCGCCACACCACCGAGACGGTCACTGAACAGCAATGGGATGATCTTATTGCGGTGAACCTCAAGGCCTATTTCTTCGCGATCCAAGCCGCCGTGCCCCAAATGAAAGAGCTGGGCTTTGGCTCTATCATCAATTTTAGCTCGATCAGCTATATGATGGGCAATAGCCAATACCCCGTTTATGTGACCGCCAATTCTGGCATAAATGGCATGACCCGCGGGATGGCGCGTGAATTCGGCCCCGACCGCATTCGTGTTAATGCGCTCGCCCCCGGTTGGGTTCTAACGCAAAAGCAGCTTGATAAATGGGCGACACCTGAGGGCCTTGCCGAGCATCTTGGTCGACAGTGCCTCAAAGATCATTTGGAACCGCAGGATATCGTGGATGGCGTTCTCTTCCTCGCCTCAAAGACCAGCAAAATGATGACAGGTCAGACCCTTGTGATTGACGGCGGCGTGGTGGTGACAGGATGAGTACGCCAGATTGGATTGCCGTTGACTGGGGCACATCGCAGTTACGTGTTTGGCTCATGAGCAATGACGGGGCAGTTCTTGCCTCTCACAGCTCGCCCAAAGGAATGGGAAAGCTCGCGCCCGCAGACTATGAGCCAACTTTGCTTGACCTAATCGGAAATGCCCTGCCTGAAAATCGCGTGACCCCCGTTGTCATATGCGGCATGGCGGGAGCGCGACAGGGATGGCAAGAAGCGCCCTATGCAAAAACGCCCTGCGAGCCGCCCTCTGCCCTCACCGCCACAAAGGTAGCGACCAAGGACGCGCGCCTTTCGGTTCACATTCTCCCCGGTGTTTCTCAAGATAAGCCCGCAGACGTCATGCGCGGCGAAGAAACCCAGATCAAAGGTTTCCTTGCAAGTGAGCCGAAGTTCGACGGCGTGATCTGCCTTCCGGGGACACATTGCAAATGGGTGCATATCAGCGCGAATGAAATCGTCAGCTTCCGCACATTTATGACAGGCGAAGTCTTCGCGTCCCTAAGCGAGAATACGGTGATCAAGCATTCCATGGGCGAAGGCTGGAATGCGGATGTGTTTAACATGGCCGTTTCGCGCGCCATTTCCACTCCCGCCGCAGCGCTTGGCGATCTCTTCTCGCTCCGCGCCGAAACTCTCTTGCACGGGCTTGATCCTGCATCCGTGCGCTCGCGCCTCTCTGGGCTTTTGGTTGGCGCTGAACTGGCGGCATCCAAACCATACTGGCTTGGCCAAGATGTTGTGATCCTTGGGGAGAGCAAACTCGCCGAAGCCTACCTCTCTGCGCTCAAGTCCCAAGGGGCGATGGCTCGCCTTGCCCCTTCTGGCCCAACGACACTCGCGGGCCTTGCTTCTGCTTATCTCAGCCTTAAGGACACCAAATGACCCGCGAAATTATCGCCATTCTGCGCGGCCTTACCCCGAATGAATGCCTTGAGATCACGGATGCTCTAATTGAAAACGGCATAACCAAGATCGAAGTCCCGCTCAATTCGCCCGATCCCTTTGATAGCATCGCCCGCATGGTCAAACACGCTGGTGACTCGGCTCTCGTAGGCGCGGGCACCGTGCTCACTACCGCCGATGTGCGCCGCCTTGCAGATATCGGAGCACAGATGGTGGTATCGCCGGATGCAAACCCTGATGTCATCCGCGAGACCAAGGCAAAGGGTATTCTCTCCTACCCCGGTGTTTTGACCCCGACCGAGTGTTTTTCTGCGCTGCGTGCAGGCGCTGACGGGCTCAAGATTTTCCCAGCCTTCAAACTAGGCACTGATGGCCTCAAAGCTATTCGCGCTGTTTTGCCATCGCAGACCCCGATTTATGCAGTTGGCGGAGTTGGGCCAAATGACTTTGCAGATTGGCGCAAGGCAGGTGCTCAAGGCTTTGGCATCGGGACAAGTCTTTACACTCCCGGCCTGTCCACTTCCGAGGTGGGCACCCGCGCCAAGGCGATGGCCGAGGCCTTTGACGCGGCATACGCCTAGACTCGGCGAGTTGCCAGCCCCCGCACCACCAGAATTGATACACCATTATTGCCATTAAAATTGGCAAATTTATGCCAATTTTACAAAATTGATACAAAAATCTCGATGACACATGCCATCGAGGGCGCTAACCCTATGCTTGCATTCATTTGAAAAGTATTGGGAAGATTATGAAAATTGCAGTTCTCGGTGGTGACGGTTTCTGCGGTTGGCCGACCGCGCTTCACCTCTCCAACGCAGGCCATGAAATCCATATTCTCGACAACTTGAGCCGCCGCTGGATTGATACCGAGCTTGGCGTTCAGTCCCTCACGCCAATGGACTCTATCCAAGAGCGGTGCCGTATCTGGAAAGAAGTGTCAGGCGAAACACTACACTTCCACCTTCTCGATATTGCCAAGGACTATCAGCGTCTGCGCCAATGGCTCGATGCCGAGCGTCCTGAAGCGATCATCCATTTCGCCGAGCAACGCGCCGCGCCCTATTCGATGAAGTCGGATATCCACAAAACCTACACCGTGAACAACAACGTCGGCGCGACCCACAACCTATTGACCGCAATGGTAGAAACGGGGATCGACGCGCATCTTGTGCACCTCGGGACGATGGGCGTTTACGGCTACTCGACCGTCGGGGCCGCGATCCCAGAGGGGTATCTCGACGTCGAAGTTGAAAAGCTTGACGGCGGCAAGGCTGATCTCGAAATCCTCTACCCCACGCGTCCCGGTTCGGTCTATCACATGACCAAATCGCTCGATCAAATCCTGTTCCAGTTTTATGCCCAGAACGATAGTTTGCGGATCACCGACCTTCATCAAGGGATCGTCTGGGGCACTCACACCGATCAGACACGCCGCCATCAACAGCTCATCAATCGCTTCGATTATGATGGCGATTACGGCACCGTGTTGAACCGTTTCCTAATTCAAGCGGCAATCGACTATCCCCTGACCGTGCATGGCACCGGCGGTCAGACACGCGCCTTCATCCACATTCAGGACACCGTGCGCTGTATCGAGCTTGCGCTTAGAGACGCGCCCAAAGCAGGCGAGCGAGTGAAAATCTTCAACCAGATGACCGAAACGCACCGCGTGCGCGATTTGGCCGAGATGGTTGCGGGACTCACAGGGGCAAAGGTTGCCTATCTTCCTAACCCCCGCAAAGAAGCGGCAGAGAATGACCTTATCGTCAAGAATGACGGGGCCTAAAACCAACCACACTCGCTGACGGGCTTCTGGGCGAAGTTGTTGAAGTAGCCAAGAAATACAAGCACCGTATTGACCGCAAGCGCGTCCCCGCCGTTTCTGCATGGACGAAAGACATCGCAAAACGGGTCGAAACCGACCCCGAAGGCAAACGCCTCAAATCGGTGTCATGAACGGCCTTACGCCAGAACGCGACGCGCGATCTTCTCGCGCCTTTGTCACATTGGTGACCAACGCAGACTTTGCGCTTGGGGCCAAAGCTTTGGTGCGTTCATTGGCGTTTTCTCGGACTTCGGCGGACATCGTGGTCCTGCACACCGGCGGCGTGAATGAGGCATCACTCGCCCCGCTGCGCGCGCTTGGAGCGCGGCTTGTTGCGACGGAGCTTTTGCCAACCTCTGACGACTTCAACGCCGCACATGCCCGTGACAAGCTCCACGCCAACGCGCCCTTTACCAAAGGCACCAAGCCTGCGTTTCACACACCGCTTGATAACTTCTGCAAGTTGCGGCTCTGGCAACTTGATTACGAGTCTTGTGTTTTTCTCGATGCGGACACGCTTGTGCTTCAGAACATTGACAAACTGTTCGAGTATCCCGAGTTCTGCGCCGCCCCCAATGTGTATGAAAGTGTTGCTGACTTTCACCGCATGAACTCCGGTGTCTTTACCGCCCGCCCATCGCAAGCAACTTTTGACGCCATGCTTGCGCAACTTGACGTGCCGAATGCCTTTTGGCGGCGCACGGATCAAACATTCCTAGAGGCGTATTTTCCCGACTGGCATGGGCTGCCCGTCTATTACAACATGCTCCAATATGTCTGGTTTGCGATGCAGGAACTTTGGGATTGGTCAGCGATCAAAGTGCTGCACTTTCAATATGAAAAGCCGTGGCAGGACCACGAAAAGGTACAAAAGCTTCGCCCTCTGATTGAACTTTGGCGCGCTTACGCGAGCGGAGCGCACATTCCCGATGTGACCACGCTCAAGGGGCCAATCGAATGAAAGTTGCCATAACAGGCGCAAGCGGCCTCGTCGGTCGCTTCCTTGTAGACTGGGCATCAGCCGCCGGGCACGAGGTTCAAACCCTCTCGCGTGTGAATGGCTACTCGCTCGCAGATCGGCCCGATCTGACGGGCGTTGACTTTTTGATCCACTCCGCATTTTCCCATATTAGCGGACGCTATCGCGGCGGCGAAGGCAACGATCCAGAAGGCTTCAAGCGCGCCAACTTGGACGGCAGTGTGGCGCTCTTCGACGCCGCCAAATCCTCTGACGTAAAGCGAGTTGTGTTTCTGTCGTCGCGTGCCGTTTATGGAGACTATCCAGCAGGCACCCTTTTGACCGAAGACCTCACCCCGCGCCCAGATACGCTTTATGGCGAGGTAAAGCTTCGCGCGGAAGACGCACTTGCTAAGCTCACTGACGCTAATTTCATCGGCCAAAGTATCCGCGCCACGGGGGTCTATGGTGCCCTCGGCGCAGACAACAAATGGGCAAAGCTGTTTGCAGATTTCGCCGCTGGTATCACCCCGCCCCCGCGTGCAGGAACCGAGGTGCATGGGATTGACCTCGCCCGTGCGATCGACCTTTTGGACAAGGCTCCAAGTGGGGTCTACAACGTCTCGGACATCACGATTGATACACGCGACCTTTTGGAACGGGTGGCCGCTCTCACAGGGGCCACAACTCCCCTGCCCGAACGGCAAGCCAAGCCCGTAAGCGCGATGTCAACCGAACGCATTGAGCGATATGGCTGGACCAAGGGCGGTTGGGAACGCCTCGATCAGACGCTCCCAAGCCTCATTTAAGCGTTGAGTTTCTTGAGCTCCGCCTCATCACGGACCACGGCCGTGAGGGGGAGATTGCTCACCTGCAAGATACCCGGAAGTCGCGTCTCTTTCGATGGCAGGTTCAGAACCATTTCCTGCATGAGTGCGCTGCATTCCTCGATATCATCTGGAAGATCAGAAGGTTGGATTACCTTGCCAATCGTTATGTTGAACTGTTGTTCGCTCTTGTTGAACATCTCGTAAAACAGGGTGATGTCACGAAGGTTGGTGTGCACTTTGTCAAAAAGATAAAACAGCCAAGAATTCCGCGCCTGCATGTTGATCGGCAGGATCGGCACGTCGAACTTTTTGGCAAAGGTGAACGCCCCTGCCATCCAAGCTCGCTCGTGGAGCGTGACCCCTCGGCGTTTTGCAATACGGCCGGATGGGAAAATCACACAGATCTGCCCTTCTTCGTGCGTCTTGCGATAGGCTGCCATTGTTTGACGAACGGTTGCCACAGAACGCTTGCTTGCACGCCACTCGACCGGAACGATGAAGTCCTCGAATTGCGGCAGCACCTTGAGGATATCGCGGTTGGTAAAGACGCGAAGATCTGTGCGCACCTGCGAGATCACATAGTCCATGATGATACCATCGCCGATCCCTGTAGGATGGTTCGCGACGACCAAAACAGGACCTTCTTTTGGAATATTCTCAAGATCTTTGATCGAAACTTTCTGGGCAAGCCTCTTCTTAAGGTCGGCCATCAATTGGTCGATCGGCAGGTCCTTATAAGACTCACCAACCGCGATTGTGGACTCTAACCGAAGGAGTTTCGACAGGAATTCACGGAAGACCCAAATATGCGGCTTCTTATCAAAAAACCAAGGGGCGCGCTCGACAAGAAGCGTTTCAAATCTTTGTCGCACGAAAAATTCCTTAATCAAACATCTTGCTCTGAATTTACCGTATCGTGCGGCGACAAGAAACCCCTCTCAGAGCCGCTCGCACTCCTTGTCTAAGTGGATTGATACACCCATTGCTCTGGAGAGATCGCTAACTGCGCTCTGCAGAAAGTCCAAATCCCATAAGGCGGGTTTCGATTTTTGATACAGGTGCCGTTGCCGAAGGGAAATGAAGCGTGATCGGAAGGTTGCGGATATTCAAAATCGAACCATGCCCTGGTCCACGGCGTATATGATAGGCTCCAGTGCAGACAAAGCCCTCCTCCCCTTCTTTCGCCGCACCCTGCATTTTCAGGTCAACAATGCGGCGACCATCGTAGAACGTGTGCGATTTTCCGCAGATTTCTGCACTCATCGCCGCAGCAAGAACCTCCATCGGAGACTCCACCGGCTCGTCTACCGCGGTCGCAATCGAAAGATCTGTTTGATCTTCGGCAGGGTCGACAGACACATCCGCAACGTCACGTCCTTTGAAACCAATTTGAATGAGGCGACGGTTTCCATTTTTTCCGAGGCGATCCGCGACATAGGCATCCCCGCGACGCTCGGCCTTAAATGTCCCATTGAAGGTATCAAGCGGCATCCCATCGGTGATTGCGTCAACTGCATTGACGCTTCCAGTCGTGACCTTCATCGCCCCGATCGATCCGCCAAAACCACGAAGCTGAAACTCAAGTGTTTCTGCTGCGACTGAAGTTGCCATAACGCAGCCCAAAATAGCGCCGCTGACCTTACAGAAAATTGTCATCCAAATACCAAACACATTTGATTTGAGCCCACTAATGGCAGAACGAGATGTTTTGACCAAGTCAAATACGCGGCACCTCTCTGAAACCGGCGAAAGTTCACCAGTGCGGCTGGTCGCTCCCGATTTTTCGCGCGGGCCGTGTCCATTCAAGTGCCCTTCCGCCGATGGTGAGGGGTGACGCAATGCGGCGCGCTGGACCCCAATCCGTGGTTTCAATTGCTGCGCAAAGATCACGCTCTGTCTCTGCCTCGATTGCCCGTTGGGTTGGCGTGCTTGAACGGATCAAAACCTCGACCACTTTTGCCAATGAGAGCCACGTTGTTGTGCCCTTACCCTCTTTTGCTCTGATGGCAAGGCTTTGGAGAACAGCAGTCGCATCAAGATAGCCGCACGCATGATCAAGCGCCTGTACAGGGAGAGGAAACGGCTTATCAGCACCGCGCCACTCCATACCGCACTCGGCGATCCCTGAACTCATCTGGACCAAGCTATCATAACCGCGACGCTTGGCCCAAGGGCCGCTCCAGCCATACGCGCTGTGCGTCACTTCAACGAGACCGGGCCGAATGGCGTGCATTTCTTCGGAACTCAATCCTAGTCTTGCGAGAGCTTCGGGTCGATAGCCGTGAACGACCACACCTGCCTGTGCAAGGAGGTCGCAAAAGATTTGTCGCCCGTCGCCAGACTTTAAATCCAAACGCGCAAGTCGTTTGCCAAGAGCAACCTCTGGAATGACCGCGCCTTCTTCCCAGATCATTGGATCAATGCGGAGAACATCTGCGCCCAGTCCAGCCAGAAACCGCGTCGCGATCGGGCCAGCGAGAATGCGCGTGAGATCAAGCACTTTAAGTCCCGAAAGGCCATTACCCGTCGGCGTCCAGCCTCCTCCCACGCTGCGCTCCTGCCGAGCGAAAATGGGTTCCATTGCGACTGCGGCCCCTTGCGGATGTTCCTTCCACGCAGCGATTGAACGCATCTGGGCAGCCACCCCGCCTGCCTCGACAATAGCGCTTTCGAGCCGCTGCGCCTCCCAAGTCGCCACGGCTTTTGCAACGGTATCACGAGAAGAATGCGGCCCGAGAACCTTGAGCGCGGCGTCGCGGTGGTGGGGGGCATTGGTGTGAAGTTTGATCCAGCCGTCTTTGGTCTCGTAGTCACCAGCGATCGGGTCCCACAAGGGCGGCAGCTCCCATCCGATGGGGCGAATTGTCATTCCGAACCAGAGGGATGCAAGGCGACGATCAACCACAACCTCTGCCCCGCCCAAAAGCCGCGCCGCCGCACGGCCAGCAGCACCAATCGTTGCGGTGGCAAAATCGGTGACTGGAAAAGCCGAAGGCAAATCGCCGCTGCCTGTCACTGTAAGAGACGTTGCGTCCGAAACGCCAAGAGCGTCTTCTACCCGCTTTAAAATTTCGTGCATCACGCCCCCCAAGCCTATGCCAAGGGTGCTGCAACGCAGAAAAGAGGTCAAGTCGCTAGATCGAAACCCGCTCCAACAAGCGTGCGCGATCAATCGTGCTTTTGGATTCCTGCATAACAACCTCGCCTCGGTTCACCGCAAAAAACTCATCCGCGAGACCAAAGGCAAAGTCGAAATACTGCTCTACGAGCACAACGGCGATTTCGCCCTCGTCTCGAAGCTGTGCAATAACGCGGCCGATTTGCTGGATAATGTTGGGCTGAATACCCTCGGTCGGCTCATCGAGCAGAAGAACACGTGGTTTCGTGATCAAAGCGCGCGCAATGGCGAGCTGTTGTTGCTGACCACCCGAGAGGTCGCCCCCTCGGCGGTGAAGGAATTCCTTTAAGATCGGGAAAAGTTCAAAAATCTTTTCCGGCACTTTGTGCTCGGCCTTTGGTAAACAGGCAAATCCGCTTTCAAGGTTTTCTTGAACTGTCATAAGCGGGAAAACCTCTCTTCCCTGAGGCACATAGGCTATGCCGGCCCTTGCCGCGCCAAATGCACTGAGATGATCAAGCGGCTTGCCGTCCAAAGTGATTGTGCCTTTGTCATAAGGATGCCGTCCCGCAATCGCTTTGAGCAAAGAGGTCTTGCCGACGCCGTTCGTGCCCATCACGGCAGTCACTTGCCCAGGCTTGGCCGTAAGCGAAATCCCGTTGAGAATTTGGCTCTGCCCATACTTGAGAGTTAGGTCTTTTATGTCCAGCATCTTAGCGTCCCAAATAAACGTCGATCACGTCTTTATTCTTCGTCACATGGTCAAGCGACCCTTCGGCAAGGACCGAGCCTTCGTGAAGTACGGTCACCTTGCAATTCAGGCGGCGAACGAACTCCATATCGTGTTCAACCACGATCACCGCACGGGTCTTGGCGGCACGAACAAGTAAATCAGTGGTTTGCTCGCGCTCGGCGGGGGTCATCCCCGCGGCAGGCTCATCCACGAGCAAGAGCCGAGGGTCCTGCGCAAGGAGCATTCCAATCTCTAGCCATTGTTTTTGACCGTGAGAAAGCTCGCCCGATGGGCGGTCCAGATGTTCCGACAGCCCGATTTCACTAGCAAGTTCCTCGATCCGCTCTGCGTCAGCTTTCCTTCGGCGATAGAAAAGCACGTCAAAGGGACCTCGGTCGTTCTTGAGCGCCATCGCGAGGTTTTCACGCACGCTTTGCGCCTCGAATACAGTTGGTTTTTGGAACTTTCGCCCGATACCTGCCCGCGCGATTTGGCTTTCACTCATGCCCAGAAGGTTCTCGGACCGCTCCCCCCACAAAACGCGCCCCTCGTCAGGTTTGGTCTTGCCCGTGATGATATCCATAAATGTCGTCTTACCCGCGCCGTTCGGGCCGATCACAGCGCGCAACTCAGGCTCG
>CAYWUN010000037.1:0-24844 GCA_964461315.1 uncultured Aestuarium sp. | reverse complement strand
GTTTGTTTGCCATTCATGGTCCTCCGTTTCCTAAACATAGCGGTGGACCGGTTCACTGGGGGAGGCTCATGCCGACAATGATAATCTCGAAGTTGTCGTAGTACTGCTGCCGCAGTCCCGCGATGGTCAAGGCAAGGCTCTTAGGCCGGTCTCGCGTGACGACGACGACAGAAACAGAGGGAGATTGAGACACATCCCCCCCATTAGATCTTAGGCCTTTTGAAGTTCTACGCCTGGAGCGTAGGCAATGAAGAAGGGGTTCTCAAAGCCATCCTTGCCGTACACAAGCGGACTATGGTCGTCAAAACGGATCACATCACCGCCTGCGCCGTTCAGAACAGCATGACCCGCAGCGGTATCCCATTCCATGGTCCGACCAACGCGAGGGTAGAGGTCGGCTTCGCCTGTCGCGACAAGACAGAACTTGAGCGAGGAACCAGCGCTACGCATATCGGAAACATTGTATTTGTTGATGTAATCGTCGGTCGCCTGATCTCTGTGGGATTTTGAAGCGACAACGAGAAGAGCGGCGTTATTCGGCTTGGACACGTTGATTGGCTTGAGTTCACCGATAACGTCTTTGTCGAGCGCGCCGAGTTCTTCGACAGCTTTACCGTCGGCCTCGGTGTAGAAAAGACGTTCCTTGGCAGGCGCATAGACCACACCTCGGATCGGCTTGCCATTTTCGACGTATGCGATGTTCACGGTGAAATCGCCACGGCGATTGATGAATTCCTTGGTTCCGTCAAGTGGATCGACAATCAAAAAGGTCGAGACGGATTGAGTATGGGACTGTGCCTGCTCTTCGGTGACGAGTGCAATGTCAGGAAACGCGGCACGAAGACCGGCAGAAATATGCGCGTCTGCCGCTTCATCGGCCTCGGTCACGGGACTTGCATCAGATTTCGTCTTCACTTCAAAATCAGGCGAATTGTAGATTTCCAAGATGATATCGCCCGCCTCGAGCGCCAATTTGCGGATAACTTGGGTAAGGCGAGCGTGGTCCATGAAAATACCTTCAAATATACGTGCAATATGTCGTTGTAGTTGCTTGGAGCATCTTGGGCCCTTATGCTCAAGCGATAACGGATCCGCAAGAAATTCGTGATTATTAAGGCGTCAAAAGGACTTCGAAGCAATGCAGAAGGCGATTAAACGTCAAAGCACCTTTATGGCGATTATCACTATGGGAGAGCTGATCTTCCATAGCGTGGTGCGTTCCAATCGCAAATCACACCGAAATGCGGTTGTCGGCCTCGTGCTTAGCATGTTTCAGGCGGTCATTTTTGTCGCGATCTTCTATGCGATGTTCATCTTGCTCGGCATGAGAAGCGCGCCCATCCGTGGGGACTATCTTTTATACATCATGTCAGGCGTGTTTCTCTTTCTGACGCACAACAAAGCTATGGGCGCGGTGTCTGGCGCCGAGGGCCCGACTTCGGCCATGATGAAGCACGCGCCGCTGAACACGTTGATTTCGATTGTGTCGGCAGCGCTTTCCGCCCTCTATATGCAAACACTTACGCTCATCTGCATTCTCTACATTTATCATACGGTCGTGGAACGGATCACGATATATGATCCGATCAAGGCATTTGGCTGCCTTCTCCTTGCTTGGATTTCGGGAATTGCTGTTGGCCTTATCTTTCTGTCACTGAAACCATGGTTTCCGAACTTCTCCACAGTCGCCAACCAAATTTATTCGCGCGCGAACATGCTCGCTTCGGGTAAAATGTTCGTTGCGAACGCCACCCCGAACTACATCCTCAAGCTTTTCACGTGGAACCCACTGTTTCACTGTATTGATCAGGCGCGGGGATACATCTTTATCAACTATTTCCCGCACAAGAGCTCGCTGATGTATCCAATCTATGTTTCAGCAGCGCTTATCATGATCGGACTGATGGCAGAGTTCTTCACAAGAAAACGCGTATCACTCAGCTGGTTTGCGACGCGTTAAGCCTCAAACACACTTTGTTTTCGGCGAAATGGGTAAGAGTCCGCACTCTTTCCCATTTGTATTGTATTTTTATCACATTTCCGCCCGTCCTACCCGTTGCAGCGCACAAAAACGGCCCCTATATACCGCTTGATCCGCTGCGGGCCTTGCCTAATGCGAAATCCAGAAAGGCACAGATGCCGGAACGGGTTTGTGCCGTTCAAACCGCTTAAAGAAAGGGATTTGAAAATGGGAAAAGTCATCGGGATTGACCTCGGGACCACCAACTCTTGCGTAGCCATCATGGATGGCTCGAAACCGCGCGTTATCGAAAACGCAGAAGGTGCTCGCACCACGCCGTCGATCGTTGCTTTCACTGAAAGCGAGCGTCTTGTCGGTCAGCCTGCAAAGCGCCAAGCTGTTACCAACCCCGACAACACCATCTTTGGTGTAAAGCGTCTTATCGGCCGCCGTGCTGACGACGCACACCTTGCCAAAGACAAGAAGAACCTGCCGTTCAACGTCATCAGCGGCGGCAACGGCGATGCTTGGGTCGAGTCGCGTGGCGAAAAATACAGCCCCTCGCAGATTTCTGCTTTCATCCTTCAGAAGATGAAAGAAACCGCCGAGTCCTACCTTGGCGAAGAAGTCACTCAGGCCGTTATCACCGTGCCTGCATACTTCAACGACGCACAGCGTCAGGCCACCAAAGACGCCGGCAAGATCGCTGGCCTCGAAGTGCTTCGCATCATCAACGAACCGACCGCCGCTGCGCTTGCCTATGGTCTCGACAAGAAAGAGTCCAAGACGATCGCTGTTTATGACCTTGGTGGTGGTACGTTTGACGTGACCATCCTCGAGATCGACGACGGTCTTTTCGAAGTAAAGTCCACCAACGGTGACACCTTCCTCGGCGGTGAAGACTTTGACATGCGCATCGTCAACTACCTCGCTGACGAGTTTAAGAAAGAGCACTCGGTCGACCTTACGAAAGACAAGATGGCTCTTCAGCGTCTGAAAGAAGCTGCTGAAAAGGCCAAGATCGAGCTTTCGTCTTCGAGCCAGACCGAAATCAACCAGCCGTTCATCTCGATGGGCGCGAACGGTCAGCCTCTCCACATGGTGATGAAGCTGACCCGTGCGAAGCTTGAGAGCCTCGTTGGTGATCTGATCAAGAACTCGCTCAAGCCATGTCAGGCTGCACTCAAGGACGCTGGTCTGTCCACCTCGGACATCGACGAAGTCGTTCTCGTCGGCGGTATGACCCGTATGCCCAAGGTTATCGAAGAAGTTTCCAAGTTCTTCGGCAAAGACCCTCACCGTGGTGTGAACCCTGATGAAGTTGTGGCTATGGGTGCTGCAATTCAGGCTGGTGTTCTTCAGGGTGACGTGAAGGATGTTGTTCTTCTTGACGTTACGCCGCTTTCGCTCGGCATCGAGACGCTCGGCGGCGTATTCACCCGTCTGATCGATCGTAACACCACTATCCCGACCAAGAAGTCGCAGGTGTTCTCGACCGCAGAAGACAACCAGAACGCCGTGACGATCCGCGTGTTCCAGGGCGAACGCGAGATGGCTGCCGACAACAAGATGCTCGGTCAGTTCAACCTTGAAGACATCCCGCCAGCACCGCGCGGTATGCCGCAGATCGAAGTGACCTTCGATATCGACGCCAACGGCATCGTTTCGGTATCGGCCAAAGACAAGGGCACCGGCAAAGAGCAGAACATCACGATCCAAGCTTCGGGTGGGCTGTCCGACGAGGATATCGAAAAGATGGTCCGCGACGCCGAAGCCAACGCCGAGGCCGACAAAGAGCGCCGCGAGCTGGTTGAAGCAAAGAACCAAGCCGAGAGCCTCATCCACTCGACCGAAAAGTCGATGGAAGAGCATGGTGACAAGGTTGACCCGACCACCATCGAAGCGATCGAGCTGGCAATTGCTGCCCTCAAGGACGAGCTCGAGGAAGGCAACGCCTCCAAGATCCGTTCGGGCATCCAGAACGTGACTGAAGCTGCGATGAAGCTTGGTGAAGCGATCTACAAAGCTAGCCAAGATGACGCTGACTCTGATGAGCCCCGCTCTGCTGGTGGTCGTTCGGACGATGACGACATCCTTGACGCTGACTTCGAAGATCTCGACGACAACAAGCGCGGCTAAAGCCAGCGTATAGCTTGAGAAGACCGGCTCGCCCAACGACGGGCCGGTTTTTCCATTCCCAAGGGGGAAGATAACTCATGGCAAAACGCGACTATTACGAACTTCTTGGCATCTCCAAGGGCGCAAGCGCTGACGAGATCAAAAAGGGCTATCGTGCCAAAGCCAAAGAACTTCACCCTGACCGCAACGCCGACAACCCAAACGCAGAAGCTCAGTTCAAAGAAATCAACGAAGCTTATGACGTTCTGAAGGACGCTGACAAAAAGGCAGCATATGACCGCTACGGTCATGCCGCTTTTGAAAACGGTATGGGCGGTGGTGGTCATCCGGGTGGTGGCTTCCGTGGCCAAGGTGACTTTGCGTCAGCTTTCTCTGATGTGTTCGACGATCTTTTTGGCGACATGATGGGCGGTCGTGGCGGCGGTCGTTCGCGTGCAGCACGCGGAAACGATCTTCGGTACAACCTGCGTATCTCGCTTGAAGACGCCTACAATGGTCTTCAAAAATCGATCAAAGTTCCAACTTCTGTCGCTTGTGATGATTGTAACGGAACTGGCGCTGAGGGAGGCTCTGAGCCTGTAACCTGCCCTACCTGTTCGGGTATGGGCAAGGTTCGTGCACAGCAGGGCTTCTTTACGGTCGAGCGAACCTGTCCGACTTGTTCAGGTATGGGCCAAACGATCAAGAACCCATGCAAGAGCTGTCACGGCGCAGGGCGCGTTGAGAAAGAGCGTTCGCTCTCGGTCAACATCCCAGCAGGTGTGGAAACGGGAACGCGGATCCGTCTCGCCGGTGAGGGCGAAGCAGGTATGCGCGGCGGACCGTCAGGCGATCTTTACATCTTTATCGAAGTGCAAGACCACGAGATTTTCGAGCGCGAAGGTATGAACCTCTTCTGCCGCGTTCCTGTCTCGATGGTTGATGCAGCACTCGGCGGTGATGTCGAGGTTCCGACGATTGACGGTGGCCGTAGCCGTGTTCGCATCCCCGAAGGAAGCCAATCTGGCCGCCAGATGCGTCTTCGGAGCAAAGGTATGCCTGCGCTTCGTGGCTCGGGTAGCGGCGATATGTTCATCGAACTCGCAGTGGAAACGCCTGTAAAGCTCACTGGGCGTCAAAAAGAACTGCTCAAAGAGTTTCAGGAACTGAGCGAAGACAACAACCCCAATACCTCGAAATTCTTTTCGGCGGTCAAAGGGTTCTGGGACTCGATGAAAGGGTAATTAACCCTTCTTTCATTCGCGATAATTCAAACTGCCGCCATGACACAGAATCATGGCGGCAGTTTTCTTTCAGAGGCACAGCTTCCTTTCGGGTCCCTCAGCCTCTCGGGGGACGAGGCTATTGTACGTTCTGACGCGAAAGCGCCTTCTTACCTCAAAGACCATCGGCAGAGGTTGCGCGAAAGGTTCATGCGAGGCGGAGCGGCAGCGATGCCTGACTACGAGCTGCTAGAGCTTGTGCTGTTTCGCGCGATCCCGCGTCAAGATGTGAAGCCCTTGGCTCATCTGCTCTTGGAAACCTTTGGAGACTTCAACGCTGTAATCTCGGCGCCCATTGCACAACTTTCAAAAGTGAAAGGCGTTGGGGACACGGTAATCTGTGAGCTAAAGGTCGTAGAGGCGACGGCACAGCGACTTGCCCGTGCGAGGGTGTTGCGCAAACACGTAATTTCGAGCTGGGACGCGGTGCTTGACTATTGCCACACAGTGATGGCGCATCGCGACACAGAGCAGTTTCGGATACTTTTCCTGGACCGCAAAAATGTCCTCATTCTCGATGAAGAGCAGGCGCGCGGGACAATAGACCATGTCCCAGTCTATCCAAGGGAAGTGGTGAAACGGGCACTGGAGGTGAATGCATCGGCTCTTATACTTGTGCACAATCACCCATCGGGTGATCCCACGCCATCAGCCCAAGACATCCAAATGACAAAGCAAATTGGAGCCGCTGCCACTGCGCTAGGAATTGAGCTCCACGATCACCTCATCATTGGCCGCTCTCGCGAGCTAAGCTTTCGCAGCGAAGGATTATTGTGAGGCGTCAGGCGATGTATTTTCTAGCCATAGCTCAACACGGCGATTGATTTGACGGCCCCAAATGCTTTCGTCACACCCAATTGGGAGCGTCTCGCCATAGGCGACAGTTTGCACCGCAACGCCTGCGGGCAACTCGCCACCAAGCATCACCAAAAGGTCGTTAAGAACGCTCAAAGCACGCGCTTCGGCAAGAGATTGGTTCGCATCTGCCGGGCCGGCACCGTCACTGAAGCCGGCGAGCTTGAGTTTTTGTCCATAATACCGACCGTCTCGAATTCCTTGAGCGAGCGCCAAGAGACTTGAACGAGACACGACATCCAATTTGGACGAGCCTTCTTCAAATCGGAAGGTCGGTGAAAGCCGCACGGCGCTATACATATCCGCGACAAGCGTTTTCAGGTGGTCAAGCGTCGTCTCAGTCCCCGCGCTTAGAATTGCATTGGCGAGCCGCTCGCCTTGAACCTCGAGCCCGATTGGCACTGCGCCCTGATCAACAAAGCCAGCACGGCGAACAACCATTTGTGCCTCTGCGGTTCTAAACCAAGCGAGCATCGCATCGACCGAAGGAGCGAGCGGCCTGTCAGGGATATAGAGAAACAGCGGAAACGTGAGGGGATAATCTTCGGTCTTGACCGCAGTCACCCGCGGAACAGAGCGCAACCCACATTCACCGACGAGACCGAGTGCAACAGTTCCCCCTAATGCGCGAGACGGGAGCACGCCGAGCGCTTGCGGATCAGCGGCAATTACATCGGCGAGAGCGCTCGTGCTATCTTCACGAAAGAGCGAAATATTGACTTGTTCAGAGCCTGTCAGGCGTTTGAGGAACCCTTGGGCAAACCCCGAGTGATCACTCGGCAAATAAAGGTGAATCGGAAGCCCATCTTGACCGCCCAGAGCGCCCCAATCGGTGATTTCCCCCGAAAAAATCCCGGCGAGATCAGCCATAGAAACTTCTGTCGCCGCCTGACCGATACCGGTTACAGGGACAAGAGAGTCAAGCGCGATGACCTTTGAATGGCCCGCTTCATTGAGCGTTCCAAAGCCTGCCTCTTTGAGGCGTTGAACCTCACTTTCGTGGATCTCGCGAGCGGACATAACCAAATCTGCGTTCGCTTCGAGAAGGTCAATGAAGCCTTGGTCTGAATTGGTGGAACGGATTGTGACTTCGAGCACATCGCCGTCAACACTACTGAGCGAATAGGAGACAACTTCACCCTCTTCTCGCTCGACCTGAAGCCCAGAAGAACGCGCATAGCCTTCGATTAACGCAGGAAGTAAAAGTTCTCCGACGCGGGAAGCACCCGAGATACGAACACGCGGGACAAAGTTGTCAAAGTCCGGGCAAGATTCGCCTGTACAGCTCACACCGTCGGCTTTCATCGTCACGACACCTGAATCGGTATCGAGCTGCAAAAAGCGGCCGTCAAAAGCCAATAATTCGCCTCTCACAACTACACCATTCGACTCGGTTGAAATGGTGACGGGTTCGGCAATTGCCGGAAAAGTCTCGAAAAGCGAAAACGCGGCCATTACAGCCACGCTTCTCCAAAAAGTTGTCATCAACCTAATCTCTGCACGTCAATTCGCAGCGAGTTTCAGGTCCTTGAACATATTTTTCAACACCAGATAGTCACCAACACTGTCACATGATGGCATAATCATCACAAGGTCGAGCGCTTCTGGCTGCAAACCAGGGGACACTTGGATTGACTGAGCATTCACTTCACGGTTGCAGTTTGTCTTGGTGATCGATGCGTCTACGCTCAACACAACGTTTTCATCGAGACCTGCAGGGAAGGTGTACACTTCGGCGAGAAGCTGCTGTGGAGCATTCGGATCACCAAGCGGCATAAGGAACCCTTGTTCGGTGTCGATTGCTGCAAAGTCACGGGCATGTATCGCCGAGACATGGCCATCTTCGCCGAATTCAGCGCCGTTTTCATAAGCGTTTATCGCAAAAGCGCTCTCACCCTGCCACTGGAGCACGGCACGTTCAAACATAGCGAGTTCAGGCATTTCAAGCGTTGCGACCGCACCATCGCCTGTATCAAACGCAGCGATGAAGACCGCCTCTTCTGCTAGAGCCGGTGCAATAACGGAAAGGTAACCATCCTGATCGGTGATAGCGCTGAACATCATTCCTTGATGATGGATGGTCACACCTGCGTTGCCGTGACATGGAGCGACCAATTCTAGCTGCGCAAAGGCAGCTGGAGCAGACGTCGCAGTCATCTCTGGCGTACAGTCGCGGACCGCTTCAACGGTCTCAGGCTCGACCAGTGGCTCCGAGCTAATAGCAAGGGATTCAGAGGTAATCGCGGCAAGCTTCGGCTCTACGAGGGGAATCGGCTTGAAGACAGGCTCCGGCTCGACAGCGGCAAGCAAAATCGGCGCTTGAGGTTCTTCAATAACAATCTCCTGTTCCGCCTCAGAGACAAAAATCTCTGCTTCGGTTTCAACAGGTGCCGCTTCTAGTGCTGGGCCTTCGGCGACAATCAGTTCTTCTTCCTGAACAAATGGCTCTGCCTGAACGGCATATTCGGCGTCTGTTTCGACCGTAGAGCGCGCAGCAAGCACGTCACCGTTTTGCATTACAAAACCAATTCCAAGCGCTGCTGAAAAGGTCGCGCCAGCTGTAATGAGCTTTTTTTTCTGAAGCATAATAGCCCCCAATACCAATACGAATTGGAGGGAAGCTACGAACCGAAGATGTTATGCGAAGGACCTCTCAAAGGTATTTTTTCGCCCGAAATGGGGCCAAAAGCAGGCAAACGGAGTGTTTTCCCTAAACTCTTCGTCATCGCATAGGAAACAAAAAGACCGGCCACTTGGGCCGGTCTTTCGTGTTTAGTGCTTGCCGTGGCAGTGCTTGAACTTTTCTCCGGACCCGCAAGGACACTGATCATTGCGCGAGGGATTGCCCCAAGTGCTTGGATCATTCTCGTCAAAACCTTCGGCTGCGGCAGCCGGCGCAGCAACCGCAGCGCCCGCAGTAGCAGCGGCCTGCGCACGACGCTGCTGCTCAACCATCTGAGCAATCATCGCTTGCTGTTCCTCTTGGCTCATCGGGCGAATCTGCGACAGCTTTTCAGTCACATCTTCGCGCAGACCTTCGAGGAGGCTTTCAAAGAGTTGGAACGACTCGGTTTTATATTCATTCAGCGGGTCACGCTGTGCATAACCGCGGAAACCAACGACAGAGCGAAGATGCTCGAGACGAAGAAGGTGGTCGCGCCACTTTGCATCGATCGTTTGAAGCAAAATCTGCTTTTCGATCTGGCGCATAGTGACATCACCAAAGGCGGCGGCCTTCTCAGACATGAAAGCGTCAGTCGCATCATACAGGCGCTCACGAATATCGCTGTCATCAACGCCTTCCTCGGCGGCCCAATCAGAAACCGGAAGATCGAGACCAAGTTTGGTCTTCACATCATCGCCAAGGCCTTCAACGTTCCACTGGTCAGCATAGCTACGCGCTGGAATGTGCTTATCGACGAGATCATCGATGAATTCGTGACGCATATCCTGAACGATTTCGGCGAGATCGGCTGCTTCCATGATTTCGCGGCGCTGCGAGAAGATCACTTTACGCTGATCATTCATCACGTCGTCGAATTTGAGCAGTTGCTTACGAATATCGAAGTTACGGCCTTCGACCTTGGCCTGTGCACGTTCGAGCGACTTGTTCACCCATGGGTGCACAATTGCCTCGCCGTCCTTCATACCCAGCGAAGAGAGGACTTTGTCGAGACGGTCAGAGCCGAAAATGCGCATCAGGTCGTCTTCGAGCGAAAGGAAGAATACCGAGCGACCTGGGTCACCCTGACGGCCCGAGCGACCGCGAAGCTGGTTGTCGATACGGCGGCTTTCGTGCCGCTCGGTCGCGAGAACAAAGAGACCACCAGCAGCCTTCACCGCTTCTTCTTCAGAAGCGTGTTCCGCCTCGATGCGCGCACGGATTTCATCGGGGTGCGCATCGGGATTCTGCGCAATGGCTTCGAGAACCTGAATTTCGACGTTACCGCCGAGCTTAATATCAGTACCGCGCCCAGCCATGTTCGTCGCGATGGTCACAGCGCCGAGTTTACCAGCGTCCGCAACGATCTGTGCTTCTTGTTCGTGCTGACGCGCGTTCAGTACGTTGTGCTTGATGCCTGCTTGCGTCAGGAGCTGCGAAAGCTGCTCGGACTTTTCAATCGAAGTGGTGCCAACGAGAACAGGTTGCTGCTTTTCGTTGGCTGCTTTGATCTCTTTGACGATGGCATCATATTTTTCGCGGGTAGAGCGATAGACCTGATCGTGTTCGTCTTTACGGGCAATGGGTCGGTTGGTCGGAACCTCGACCACGCCAAGACCGTAAATCTCCATAAATTCATCTGCTTCGGTCAGCGCTGTACCGGTCATGCCCGACAATGTTGAATAGAGACGGAAGTAATTCTGGAACGTGACGCTCGCCAAAGTGACGTTTTCGGGCTGAATATCGCAGCCTTCTTTAGCTTCGATCGCCTGATGAAGACCGTCCGAAAGACGGCGACCATGCATCATGCGACCTGTGAATTCGTCGATCAGAACAACCTCGCCGTTGCGGACGATGTAATCCTTGTCTTTGGTAAACAGCGTGTGCGCACGTAGACCTTGGTTTACGTGGTGAACGACGGTGCTGCTTTCGGGGTCATAGAGAGATTGGCCCTCAGGCAGAACGCCCGCCGCGATAAGACGGGCTTCGATGAAGTCGTTGCCTTCGTCAGTAAACGTCACGTTCTTGGTCTTTTCATCAAGCTCGTAGTGCTCGGCAGTCAGCTCAGGCACAAGCGCATCAACAGCGCGATAAAGCTCCGAACGGTCCTGAGCCGGGCCCGAGATGATCAGCGGTGTACGAGCCTCGTCCACGAGGATCGAGTCGACTTCGTCGACGATCGCAAAGTTGTGACCGCGCTGAGTCATTTGGCTCAGCTCGGATTTCATATTGTCCCGCAGATAGTCAAAGCCGAGCTCGTTGTTCGTCGCATATGTAATATCGCAGGCATAGGCTGCGCGCTTTTCGGCTTCGGGCTGCTGCGGGACCACGACACCTGTCGTCAGACCAAGAGCGCCATAGACCTTGCTCATCCATTCGGCGTCGCGGCGAGCAAGATAGTCGTTCACGGTGACGACGTGGACACCCTTACCGCTCAGCGCGTTAAGGTAAGCGGGGAAGGTTGCCACGAGGGTTTTACCTTCGCCGGTTTTCATTTCTGCGATGTTACCTTGGTGAAGGAAAATACCGCCCATGAGCTGTGTTTCAAAAGCTCGGAGACCCAAGGCACGCTTGGCAGCTTCACGACAGTTGGCAAAGGCCTCGGGGAGAAGCGCGTCAAGGCTTTCGCCCTTTTCGATACGTTCTTTGAACTCTACAGTTTTTGACTTGAGACCTTCGTCATCAAGCGCCAAGAACTCGGTTTCAAGGGCATTGATTTTGGCGATCAATGGACGGACCGATTTTACCTTGCGGTCGTTCGCCGTACCAAAGACCTTCTTTGCCAGCGTGCCAATTCCGAGCATATTCTCTCCGATCCCCATTAAGTGGGGCTTGTTAACGTCGATATGATGAGGAGGTTGCTTGTAGGCTAAGCGCCTGCACCATAAACAAGGTTCAAGACGGCCCCCTCAGAGCCTTGCAAGGATGTAAGGGTCGGGTCATAGAGTGTCAACGCCGTGAACCCATTACGGCCAAGCAGGGAAAGACTTATGAAGAAATTTTCGACGATTATTTGCGCTGGTGCGATGGCAATTTCGGCTCAAGCAGCATTTGCCGAAGATCCGAACATGAACACGGTTGTCGCCACAGTGGACGGCAAAGAGATTCTTCTTGGCGAAATGATCATTTCTCGTGCTCAACTTCCCCAGCAATATTTGCAGCTTCCTGACGAAGTACTTTGGGAAGGTGTTCTTGATCAGCTGATCCAGCAGCAGCTGCTGGCTAATGCTATCGAAAAAGTTCCTGCTCGTGTCGAGCTCGCAATAAGCAATGACCGCCGCGGTCTTTTGGCCGCCGAATTGATCGATGCCCTGAGCGCTGAGTTAATCACCGATGAATCCATTCAAGCGGCTTATGATGAGCAGTTCGCGAACGTAGAACCCGTTCTTGAGTACAGCGCGGCACATATCCTCCTTGCAAGCGAAGAAGAAGCCGCTGCTGCTAAGCTCCGCGCAGACTCGGGCGAAGATTTTGCTGAACTCGCGCGTCAACTTTCGACCGGCCCGTCGGGCCCCTCGGGTGGCGATCTTGGATGGTTTTCGCAGGGCATGATGGTTCAGGAATTCCAGACCGCAGTCGAGAACATGGAGCCAGGTCAGGTGTCTGATCCCGTTCAAACTCAATTCGGTTGGCACATCATCAAGCTTAACGAGACTCGGAACCGTCCGAACCCTTCGATCGAAGAGATGCGTGATGAACTGGCTGGCAAGCTTCAGGAAGAGCTCGTCACCAATAAGATCGCTGAACTAACCGCCGCAGCAGACATCTCGCGCCCCGAAGAAGGCGCGTTTGATCCTGCTGTTCTGAAAAACCTCGATCTACTCGAAGAGTAAAACATGGCCCTAGCTGTATCCCCACTCGCTCCCGCGTCGTTCCCCGACCTTCCTGTGATTGAAGGTGTGCGCTTTGCCTCGTGCCAAGCAGGGGTACGTTACAAGAACCGCACAGATGTAATGCTGGCCGAATTGGCCGAAGGCACCACGATTGCCGGTGTCTTCACTCGGTCCTCGACCCGCTCTGCTGCTGTTCTCGATTGTCAGGAGAAAAACGGAGGCGCTGCAACTGGGCGCGCCGCAATTCTCGTGAACTCTGGCAACTCTAACGCCTTTACAGGAAAGAACGGTGTCGAAGCTGTTGCGAGCCTCTGCAAAGAAGTTTCGGCACAGCTCGGGATCGAGGAAAGCCGAGTGTTTACGTCTTCAACTGGCGTAATCGGAGAGCCTTTGCCGTACGAGCGGATCAGCGCAAAGCTAGGTGAGCTTTCGGGATCACTTGATGCTGCTGGTATCGAAGGCGCAGCGCGCGCGATTATGACCACAGATACCTTTCCAAAGGGATCTTCAGCTTCTATCACCGTCGATGGTAAAGATGTCAAAATCGCGGGCATCGCCAAAGGTTCGGGAATGATTGCGCCTGATATGGCGACCATGCTCGTTTATATCTTCACCGATGCCAAGATTGGCCATGACGCTCTCCAGTCGATCCTGTCAAAGAACACGGACCGGACGTTTAATTGCATCACGGTCGATAGCGATACCTCGACCTCGGACACTCTCTTGCTTGCGGCGACCGGAGCATCGGGCGTGGATGTCACTGGAAATGAAGCATTTGCTGCGGCGCTCAACGCTGTGATGCTCGACCTTGCACATCAAGTCGTACGCGACGGTGAAGGCGCGACGAAGTTCGTCGAAGTGCGCGTCACCGGGGCTGCGAATGACGACGACGCCCGAAAGGTCTCGATGGCAATTGCAAACTCGCCGCTGGTGAAAACAGCCATCGCCGGTGAGGACCCGAATTGGGGCCGCGTTGTCATGGCTGTAGGCAAATCGGGGGCCGCTGCGGACCGCGACCTGCTCCAGATTCGCTTTGGTGAAATTCTTGTTGCCGAGAATGGCTGGGTATCGCCTTCTTATAAAGAAGCCGAGGCTGCTGCTTATATGAAAGGGCAAGAGCTCGTCATCGCGGTCGATCTGGGCCTCGGACAAGGGATAAGCACAGTCTGGACCTGCGATTTGACCAACGTTTATATCCAGATCAACGCGGATTATCGCTCGTGAGCAAGCCCGTCGTTCTCGTTTCTGCTGTCGCGCTCATCGATGTCGATGGGCGCGTCCTCTTGGCGCAACGTCCAGAGGGTAAATCACTTGCTGGGCTGTGGGAGTTCCCAGGCGGCAAAGTAGAACAGGGCGAAACACCAGAAGAAGCGCTTATCCGTGAGCTGCAAGAAGAACTTGCTATCAATACTTGGTCGTCCTGCCTCGCTCCCCTGACCTTTGCGTCACACAGCTACGAAAAGTTCCATCTTTTGATGCCGCTCTTCGCCTGTCGTCGCTGGGAAGGCACACCGGTCTCTAACGAAGGTCAGGCGCTAAAGTGGGTCAAGCCGAACGAGCTCAAAGACTATCCTATGCCTCCTGCGGACATACCGCTTATCCCGATCCTTCGGGACTGGCTTTGAAATAGCAAAAGGGCGGCCCAAGAGCCGCCCTTTGTATTTTGGGGATAGGAACGCAGCTTAGAGGCTGCGCTCGATCTCCTCGCGCTCGAAGATTTCGATAACGTCACCAGGACGGATATCGTCGTAGTTCTCGAACGCCATACCGCATTCCTGACCCGAGATGACTTCTTTGACTTCGTCCTTGAAGCGCTTGAGGGTCTTGAGTGTACCTTCGTGGATAACCACGTTGTCGCGAAGAAGGCGCACACCTGCCGAACGACGCGCAACGCCTTCGGTGACGAGACAGCCAGCGACCTTGCCTACGTTGGACACCTTGAAGACTTCTTTGATCGACGCATAGCCGATGAAGTTTTCGCGGATTTCCGCAGACAGAAGGCCTGAAGCAGCGGCTTTGATGTCGTCTACAAGGTCATAGATGACCGAGTAATAACGAATTTCGACGCCTTTTTGGTTCGCAGTGTTGCGAGCCGAGGCATTCGCACGAACGTTAAAGCCGATAACCGGAGCGCCAGAGGCTTCTGCAAGGCCGATATCGGTTTCGGTAATTGCACCAACGCCATAGTGAAGAACACGGACGCGAACTTCGTCGTTACCAATCTTTTCCATCGCCTGAACGATTGCTTCGGCAGAGCCCTGAACGTCTGCTTTGACGAGGATCGGAAGCTCGGACACGTTTTGGTCAGCCTTAGCCTTGGCCATCAGCTGATCAAGCGTCGTTGCAGCACCGGCAGCGGCACGCTTTTCACGAGCGCTGTGCGCACGGTAATCGGCGATCTCACGAGCCTGAGCTTCGGTATCAACAACGTTGAGAACGTCACCAGCCTCGGGCGTACCGTTAAGACCAAGAACTTCGACCGGAACCGACGGGCCAGCTTCGTCAACGCGGTCACCCTTATCATTGATGAGCGCACGGACTTTACCCCACTGTTCACCCACAACGAAGATGTCGCCGCGCTTAAGCGTGCCGTTCTGCACTAGAACAGTCGCAACCGGACCACGGCCAACGTCTAGCTGAGCTTCGATCACCGCACCAGAAGCGGCGCGATCAGGGTTTGCTTGAAGTTCAAGGATTTCCGCCTGAAGCGCGATGGCTTCGAGGAGGTTATCAAGGCCGAGACGGGTCTTGGCCGAGACTTCAACGGTCTGAACATCGCCGCCCATTTCTTCTACAACAACTTCGTATTGGAGAAGGTCGGTGCGAACCTTTTGCGGGTTGGCCTCGGGCTTATCACACTTGTTAATCGCGACAATCATCGGGACCTTGGCGGCCTTGGCGTGGTTAATTGCTTCGACAGTCTGCGGCATGACAGCATCGTCAGCAGCAACCACGAGAACAACAATGTCAGTCACCTGAGCACCACGAGCACGCATCGAAGTGAACGCTGCGTGGCCAGGGGTGTCGAGGAACGACAGAACCGCGCCCGACTCGGTCGTGACCTGATAGGCACCGATGTGTTGGGTGATGCCACCGGCTTCGCCCGAAACAACGTTTGCCTGACGGATCGCGTCAAGAAGCGAAGTCTTACCGTGGTCAACGTGACCCATGATGGTGATAACCGGCGGACGCGACTGAAGGTCTTCTGCCTTGTCCTCGACGAGATCAATCGCCTGTTCAACGTCAGCGTCAGACACACGCGACACGCGGTGGCCAAATTCCTCGATGATGAGTTCGGCGGTATCAGCGTCGATGGTCTGGTTTTGAGTCGCCATGATGCCGTTCTGCATCAGCGCCTTGACCACATCAGCCACACGTTCAGCCATACGGTTCGCAAGTTCAGCAACCGTGATTGCCTCTGGCAACTGCACGTCGCGAACGACCTTTTCACGCTCTTGCTGACCGCCCATCGCCTTTTGACGTGCGCGTTCCTGCTTGCGCTTCATGGATGCCATGGAACGCTGACGGCCACCTTCGCCACCCGACAGGGCTTCGTTCAGCGACAACTTGCCCGAGCGACGGCCATCGTTTTCACGACCCGGCTTTGCTTTGACAACGCGTTCTTGGCGACCATTGGCGTCACGCTCGCGGTCAACCTTGCGGGACGCACCTGCGTTACGATCATCGCTTTCGGTTTCGTTCGCTTTGCGAGCAGCAGGCGCTGGCTTTGCAGGAGCAGCTTTAGGAGCCGCTGCCGCAGCAGCTTCGGCTGCACGGGCTTTTTCTTCTGCTTCTTTGCGCTTACGCTCTTCTTCTTCTCGAGCCTTAAGTGCTTCTTCGCGCTCGCGCTCTTCGCGTTCCTTGGCCTCTGCCTCGGCACGGCGACGCTCGCGCTCTTCTTCACGGGCTTTCTCGTCAGCTTCACGCTGCGCAGCTTCTTCAGCTTCCCGCGCCTTTGCAAGCGCGAGTGCCTTCATGCGGCGCTCGAGTTCAGCATCCGTGATACCAGCGGGACGCTTGGAAGGATCACCAGCTACGGGGCTCACGCCGCCAGTCGTGGGCTTAGCCGCACCGGGCTTGGGGACCACAACGCGTTTGCGCTTGGTCTCCACCACGACGTTCTTGGTGCGCCCATGGCTAAAGCTTTGCTTTACGTTTCCGCTGTTGGAACCGCCACGCAGACCAAGGGTTTTTTTACCGTCGTTATCGCTCATCTAGCTTCTTTTTCCTTTCCGGCAGCGCCCTTGCCGCCGTCAATTTCGCGCAAGCCTTTCAGCTTTGCGGCTTCCTCTACTACACGATCGCTGAGTCCGCCAGCCGCGAGAGCGCCATGTATCACACTTTGACGCCCAAATGCCAAACCCAATTCCTCAGAGCTCATGCAATCGAAATAACGGGCGCCCTCTGGCGTCCAAAGTTTTGCTTTGCCGCGGTCCGAACCATCGCCGGCCTGAAGAAGAACGCGAACGCGCTCATTTCCTGCGAGCCAACTTTTGACCTTTTCAAAACCACAAACGGCAAGACCGGCTTTGCGCGCCAAAGCAATAAGGTCGACGACACGGCGCGCGACTTGGCGCTCCACCTCAATGACCAGATTATCAGGCACCGTTACCGGCGATTTAGCAGAACGCGCAAATTGACCGCGTCCTGCTTTTTCAAGGATATCACGGCTTGCAGTAACCCACATGCCGCGACCCGGAAGTTTTTCAAGCACGTCAGGCACAACAGAGCCGTCAGGACCGACCACAAAACGGATCAGTCCTTGCTTGGGCTGGACATCGCCAGTGACGATGCACTTGCGTTCTGGGTCCGCGCCCGGGACGTTATGTTTGCCACCACGTGCCATTTTTCAAGCCCTCGAGGCGATTAAGCCTCTGACTCCTCTTCGGTTTCTTCTTCATCGCCTTCAAGCTCGGTCGGGTCGACCCAGCCAAGAACGACGCGAGCCGTCATAACGAGGTCCTGAGCTTCTTCGAGGCTTACTTCGAACTTCTCAAGGATACCGTCGTCTTTCACGCGCTCACCGTTCACGGTGGTCCAGCCACCAGCGAGTTCCCAGTCAGCGCAGGTTGCGAAGTCTTCAAGCGTCTTCACGCCATCTTCAGCAAGGGCTTCAATCATTTGCGGGGTCAGGCCTTCGAATTCGAAGAGGCTGTCCTCTACGCCAAGCTCGCGAGCACGCTCGATTGCTTTGCGGTTCTGTGCTTCAAGAACGTCGCGTGCACGAGCCTGAAGCTCTTCTGCAGTGCTTTCGTCCACGCCATCAATGACGAGAAGTTCGTCGAGCTCGACGTAGGCAACTTCTTCAAGGTTGGTGAAGCCTTCGGAAACGAGAAGCTGTGCAAAGAATTCGTCGAGATCCAGCGCTTCCATGAAGAGCTTTGTACGAACTTCGAATTCTGCCTGACGACGCTTGGATTCGTCCTCTTCGGTCATAATGTCGATATCGAGACCGGTGAGTTGCGAAGCGAGGCGTACGTTCTGACCGCGACGACCAATTGCAAGCGAAAGCTGCTCGTCAGGGACGACAACTTCGATTTTACCAGCTTCGTCGTCGAGAACCACCTTGGAAACTTCAGCAGGCTGAAGCGCGTTTACGAGGAAGGTCGGCACGTCTTCGTTCCACGGAATGATGTCGATCTTTTCGCCCTGAAGCTCGTTTACAACGGCCTGAACGCGGCTACCGCGCATACCGACGCAAGCGCCGACGGGGTCGATCGAGTTATCATAGGAAACAACGGCGATCTTAGCGCGGGAACCAGGATCACGCGCAACGGCTTTGATCTGGATAACGCCCTCGTAGATTTCCGGCACTTCCATCTTGAAGAGCTCTGCCATGAACTCAGGCGCGGTACGCGAAAGGAAGATCTGCGGACCACGGGGTTCGCGGCGCACATCTTTGATATAGCAGCGGATGCGGTCGCCCGGGCGATAGCTTTCGCGGCCGATCTTTTCGTTGCGACGCAGGATCGCTTCGCCAGCGCCCACATCAACGATGACATTGCCATACTCTTCACGCTTAACCTGAGCATTGATGATCGTGCCAGCACGGTCTTTGAATTCTTCGTACTGCTTGTCACGCTCTGCTTCGCGAACTTTCTGAAGGATAACCTGCTTTGCCGACTGAGCAGCAATACGGCCCAGTTCTACGGGAGGAACTTCTTCAGAGTAGATGTCGCCAACCTCGGGGTTCGCCATATATTGCTTGGCTTGCTCGACGGTCATCTCGGCTTGGTAGTTTTCGAGATCTTCGTCAGCAACGACGCTACGCACACGCGTAAAAGTCGCCTTGCCGGTGCGGCGGTCAATGGACACACGGATGTCCATTTCGGAGCCGTAACGGCTCTTGGCAGCACGTGCGAGCGATTCTTCCATCGCTTCAACGACGAGATTGGGGTCGATCCCCTTCTCGCGGGCAACCGCCTCGGCGGTCTGCAAAAGCTCTAGCTGGTTAGCAGAGGTAATGGCCATCAGTTCGTCTCCTCATCGCCATCAATGATGGTCTCAACTTGGTCAAATTGGGCTTCGTCGATTTGGCCCGCATCCTTACGTCCGCGAAGAACGTCACGGATAAGTTCGTCGGTCAGAACCAGCTTGGCATCCGACAACCACTCGAACTTCAATCCGATGGTGATGTCTTCGCCTTGCTCGTCCAATTCGATCAACACTTCGTCGCCTTCGGTTCCGCGAAGGGTGCCCTTAAAACGGCGGCGTCCGTCGATCAGGTCGGTGGTCTCGATCTTGGCAACATAGCCGTCCCAAAGATCAAAATCTTTAAGACGGGTCAAAGGACGGTCGATACCTGGGCTCGAAACTTCGAGCGTATAGGCATCAACAATCGGGTCCTCGACGTCGAGCAATGCCGAGACGGCATTCGAAATATCAGCGCAATCATCAACCTCGATAGTGCCATCGGGGCGCTGCGCCATGATTTGGAGCGTGGATTCCTTGCCGGTCATTACGCGAATGCGCACAAGTTCGAACCCCATGTCAGCGATGACTGGGTCGATGATCTCGGCAATTCGGCGGTCAATGGCCGCTTTGGCAATTAGATCGTTCATGGTCTCTTCAAGCACAAAAAAACGGGCGCGCGGCCCGTCGATGTTTCCCGGTGGAGCGTTGGACCGTGGTCCGCAGCGCCGCTGTTGAGGTGCGTATACGCCTCACTCCCAAAAACTGCAAGGCTTTATGCGGACCACCAGCGTTCAGCCATACGGGCGCTGTCCATATCGTAAAGATTTCCAATCGTTGAGGGTGTGCCGACGCGATTGCTCGTCGCTTGAAGAAACGGCGCAAAGGAAGGAATAACGGCAGGACCATGATCACGAAGCAGAACTTGTAGTTCGTAATACATCTCGCGGCGCAAATCGCTGTCGAGCTCGGAACGCGCGGCGGTCACGAGATCTTGAAAACGCTCAGGCCCCCAGCCTTGGGTATTCCAAGGTGTATTCACACCGTAAGCAGCAGAAAGCATCCAGTCTTCGGTCGCGCGGCCAGACCATGTCGCGGTATTCCAGCCAGTTTGCGCTTTGGAGGATACATTAATCGCGATTCCCGCCTTTGCTGCGCTTGCTTGGAAGAGAAGTGCGCTTGCCTCGGCCTCGTTCCCGTCTCGTGGATCGAAGCCAAGATCAATCTGCAAGCCGCTCAGCCCAGCTTGGCGAAGGTGGAATTCCGCACGGTCAGGATCATAGGCGACAGGTACGATATCATTGGCGAAGAACTGGTTCGCGGGGCCAATGGGCGAATCGCTGGCGACTGTGCCGTATCCACCAAGGACATCATTCACGAGCGATATACGATCCAAGCCGTGTTTGAGCGCCATTTTAACATCGTGATCCATGAACGGCCCAGCGCGGGAGATCATGGAAAACGAGATATGTCTGTTGCCGCTTACCGATTGCAGTTGAACCGCAGGGCTATTTGCGATTCGTGAAGCGGCAGAGGCTGGCACCGCGTTGATTGCATCCACCTTGCCCATCATGAGAGCAGAGACACGACGCGAGGCATCATTCATCGCGACATATTCGATTTCATCGAAAAAGCCCGCGCTTTCGCCCTTGTAATGGTCTTTGACACGCGTCGCGACGAGCCGCTCACCGGGCGTGAAATGCTTTACACGATAGAGCCCCGTCCCATTTCCCGTATCAATCGCACCTTCAATATCCGACGCAGGATAAATGATGAGGTGGTAATCAGACATGAGATAGGGGAAGTCGGCATTTCCGCGCTTGAGTTCAAACCGAACCTGATGCGTCCCCAGTTTCTCTATATGATCAACTTCGCTCATGATCGGCGCGGCAGGTGACTGCTGTTTTTTGTGCATCAACAGTGAGGCAATGACGTCCTCTGCCGAAAAGGCTTTGCCATCATGGAAATGGACACCCTTACGCAGCTCAAAGGTCCAAATACGTGCGTCCGCACTCGCCGCCCAATGCATTGCAAGTTCGCCTATGAGCGAACCATCTGCACCGACTTCGGTAAGCGTATCGAATACGGCGCCAGATGCGGCTGCCATCATGAAAAGACCAGAATGAGTGCGGCCGTCCCAGCTATCCGTTGGGGAAGCACCCGAAAGCGCTGCTGTTAGCTTTCCGCCCCGAGACCGTGCGCGCGCAGGCATTCCGGACACCGCGAGCAAAGCTGCGGCGACACCTGACTGCAAAAGCCTACGTCTATCAAGGGGCGTCAACTGTTCCTCCATTTCGGAAAAACAGGTTGCGCAGATTTCATGAGGGTTACAAGGGCTTCGTGATCAAATGGACCGAAGTCGATCCATAATGCGAACCAAAGCGTCAGCGATTCCCGGCTCGGACAGTGCGTGCCCAACCAACGGGATCAAATCAAGACGAGCACCAGCCCAAAGGCGCGAAAGTTCAAAGGCAGATGCCGGTGGGCAAATCATGTCGAAACGCCCCTGCACGATGTAGCCGGGAATATGTGCGATCCTTTCCATATTCGAAAGGATTTGTTGTCTTTCACTTAGGAAACCACCATTCACAAAGTAATGGTTTTCAAGCCGTGCAAACGCACGGGCATAGTCTGACGGTGGCTCGCCGCCGAATCCATGCGAGTCGATTGACGCAAGTGCATTCTCCCACTGGGCCCACGCACGAGCGAACCGCAGCTCTGTCGGAATATCACCTGAGAAAAGTCGTTTGTGATAAGCGCCAATAAGGTCGTCGCGTTCTTCTGGCGGAACAAGGCTCACAAAGCGGCTCCAAAGATCGGGCCAGAATTTGCCTGCACCGCCACCATAGAACCAATCTAGTTCTGGCTTGGTCATCAGGAAAACACCGCGCAAGACAAGTGCCTTGACGCGATCGGGATGTGCCTGCGCATAGACAAGCGAGAGCGTTGCGCCCCAGCTTCCACCAAATGCGATCCATTGTTCGATCCCAAAGGTTTCGCGGATCAACTCAGCGTCTGCGACGAGGTCCCAAGTTGTATTGTTCTCAACCGAAGCATGGGGACGAGAGCGCCCACATCCACGCTGATCAAAGAGCACAACACGGTAAACAGTTGGATCGAAGAAACGGCGCATCATCGGGCTGCAACCGCCACCTGGGCCGCCATGAAACACGACCACCGGAATGCCATCAGGTCGACCGACTTGCTCGACGTAAACTCTATGGCCGTCACCAACATCCAACATCCGCTGGTCGAACGGATCGATCGGCGGATATAGGTGCGGCACACTGCGCTTTTGACCAGAGAATTTATCCATGTACGAACTATATATTGAGTTGTGCAGAGTTGCCATCACCCTAAGACAAACAATCGGAGCGAATTATGTCCGTTGAAACCCAGACCACCGTTGACGCAAACGAGATCGCCAAATTCGAAGCAATGGCGGCCGAATGGTGGGACTTAGAGGGGAAGTTCAAGCCGCTCCACATGATGAACCCCGTTCGTCTGAGCTATATCACTGATCAAATCGCGGCAGAGTTTGGGCGCGATCTTGCTGCTGAAAAGCCATTTGAAGGCATCCGGATTCTCGATATCGGGTGCGGTGGTGGCCTGCTTTGCGAACCGATGGCGCGACTTGGGGCCACTATCGTCGGAGCGGATGCTGCCGAACGAAATATCCCTGTGGCTAAGATTCACGCTGAGCAATCGGGCTTGGAAATTGATTACCGCCATACGACAGCAGAGGCGCTCGCCGCAGCGGGTGAGCAATTTGACGTGGTTCTCAACATGGAAGTTGTTGAGCATGTCGCCGATCCACTGGCATATCTCACAGCTTGTCAGCAACTTTTGAAAACTGGCGGGCTACATCTCTGTTCAACCATCAACCGCAATCCCAAGAGCTTTGCGGTTGCGATTCTAGGGGCAGAATATGTGATGCGCTGGCTGCCCAAAGGTACCCATGAGTGGAACAAGTTCATTACGCCAGACGAGCTTTTCGACCTGTTGCGCCGTGCTGGACTCGATCCTGTTGATCGCAAGGGTTACGTCTTTAATCCAGTTCTATGGAACTGGCGCATCTCTGCGAAAGACCTTTCGGTGAATTATGTGACCGCCGCGATCAAACGTTAATCGTTTTCGCTTAGCTGAACACGAAGCTCGCGCAGGACAGGGATAACAGAGCGGACTTTGTCCGCCCCAACCTGATTGACCATATTCGAAATGATGGGCGTCATTGCGGCAAGGGCGGCATCTCTTGCTGCCTGCCCAGATGGACTAATCGAAACCATCTTGCGTCGGGCATCTTCCCAGTCAGGACGGATGTGTACCCAGCCCGCCCACTCAAGTTTGCCAAGAGTATTGGTCATCGCGCCACGTGTGAGGTGAAAGGTCTTGGCAAGCTGTGCAGGCGAGCGCTCCTCTCCTGCGTGCGCCAGATGGTTCAGCACAGAAAAGTGTGAAAGCTCCATTCCCTTGGGCAAGACCTTTGCCACGTTGTGACGCGCAAGCTGATCCACAACAAGGATCTCGCTAAAGAGCGCGACGGCCAAACTATTGGTTTGATTACTCATTCGGGATTATAAAGCTTCTATCGTGTTTCAGACTTGGGATACGTTTACGGGCATTTGCGACTTCTGCCAAATCCAAATCAACAAATAGCGTCCCGCAAGGTTCACCCAGATCGGCAATTACCTCGCCCCAAGGCGAAATCGCCACCGTATGCCCATAAGTTGATCGAACTTTGCCTATGGTTGAGGGGTGTGTGCCGGTTTGCGCCGCAGCAAGTACATAGCACCCCGTCTCAATCGCGCGCGCTCGGAGCAAAGTCTCCCAATGTGCCCGACCCGTTTGCGGTGAAAATGCAGCCGGTACGAGCAAGATTTCAGCACCCGCCTGCGCAAGGGCGCGATAGAGGTAAGGGAAGCGGATGTCGTAACAGACCGACAGACCAAGAGCACCAAATGTCGTCTGGATGACCTCAGCGCGATCGCCCGGACGATACCCAGAGGATTCGCGATAAGCCTCTGTCTCGCTTACTTCAGCATCGAACATATGGATTTTGTCATAACGCGCTTTGATCTCGCCATCTGGATCAATGACGAAAGAGCGGTTCGCAAAACGCCCATCAGGGTCGCCGGTCTTAAGTGCGAGCGAACCCAACGCAAGCCAGACACCCGCATCCTTTGCTTCTCGCTGCATACGGGCAAGAAAAGGATCATCCTTCTCTAAATTCAGAACGTTTGATTGGTGCGTTCGATCCATCGAAACGATGTTCGTGACTTCGGGAGTCAAAACAAAGCCAGCGCCGTTCGCTGCGGCCTCTCGGATCGCGATGGATACCAAGTCCGCATTTGCGCTTGGGTCGTCAGAGGACGTTATTTGAAGCAGAGCCGCTTTCACGCGAGAAGAGCATCCAGCTTGCCAGCATTTTCAAGAGCGTAGAGATCATCACAGCCACCGACGTGCGTCTCTCCGATGAAAATCTGGGGAACTGTGCGGCCACCGTTCGAACGCTCAGTCATCTCGATACGGCGTTCGGGTTCACGGGCCACGTTGATCTCGGTGAACTCAACGCCCTTTTGTACAAGCAAACGCTTTGCGGCGTGACAGTAGGGGCAGGTCGGGGTCGCATAGACTTCTACGGTTTTCATCTCAAATCCTTTTGGTTTAAGTGGAACCTATGCATTCTTAACCGCGCGAGCCAGAGCCAAGACATAAACTTCTT
>CAYWUN010000036.1:0-25672 GCA_964461315.1 uncultured Aestuarium sp. | reverse complement strand
AGGCGTTCGCGGGCAAGTTCGCGGTTCATGGCTTGGGAACGGGTGTCCTGCACGAACAGGACAATCGCGCCCTCGTTCGTCCACTTGCTGCCCGCGATCCGTTTCAGCCGCCGCTTGACCGGCTCGGGCAGCGATGGGCTCCGCTCGGCCTCGAACCGCAGCTCGACCGCCGTTGAAACTTTATTCACGTTCTGGCCACCGGGGCCCGAGGCGCGCACGAACTGCTCCGTGAGTTCCCAGTCGTGAAGGCTAATTTGATCGGTGCAATAGAGCATGGTGTTCTTCTGACATGGAAAAGGGCCGCCTCGGCGAGGAAGCGACCCTTCGAAAGTCCAGGAGGTGGGATCGGTTAGGTTAGACCCACCTGAGTTCGGAGTTGACTAAGGGCTGCCCTAGTCGATCGTCCCCCAAGTTGTCCCGACACCTTTCTCCAATACCTTTCTCGACACTGGATCACCTCCTTTCAATGGGTTTCGCCTAAGGAAAGGGTGGCACAGATTTCGTATTTGTCAAAACAAAATCTACCAGTGCTTGCGTGAAGTTTATGCGACAGCCTTTTTCGCAAGGATTTGCCCAACGATTACGCGGAAGGGCACCAAAGCGATGAGAGCAACGGCAAGTTTCACACCGCCGTCGGCCAGAGCGAGGGTCACCCAGAGCGGGGCCTCGGGGCCGACGTTGAGGAGCGGTACAGCGTCGAGCGCCCATGAAACCTCGGCGTCGGCGCTTTCACCGAGCGAGATAAAGCCAGCGAAAGCAATCGAGAAGAAGAGCGCTGTGTCCACGGCCGAGGACAGAATGCTCGAGACGAGCGGAGCTTTCCACCAGCCAGCATCGCGGAGGCGGTTGAACACGGCAACGTCGAGGAGCTGCGCGAGAAGGAAGGCGGTGCCTGATCCGATAGCCACGCGAAGCGCAACTGCGGGATAGGTGTAACCGTCGCCCTCGAGCATGATCTGGCTACCGATGAGCGAGCAGATAATGCCAACGACAAAGCCGACGAGGATCACACGGCGGGCATTCGCCGCGCCATAAACGCGGTTGGTGATGTCGGTGACAAGGAACGCAAGCGGGTAGGTGAAAGCGCCCCAGGTCAAAAGGCCATCAAGGATGAGGAATTGAACGAGGATGTTAGAGGCCACAACAATGGCGGCCATGGCGATTACGCCAGGAAGGATACGGGTCATGTCCGGTTTCCGTTTTTACAAGGGTGCGGTGACTTGGCCCTCAGGCTGAGGACGCGGCTCTTTAGCCTTGAAAAACGGTTGCGTCAATCGCTCAAACGGTACTCAACAACGCGCGTTGGAAGCCAATCGTACATGTTGTTGTCCGAGATCATAGTTGCACGAAGTTTACCTTGGTCGTCGCGCCAAACGCTGATGCCTTCGAGATTATCGTGGCTTATTTCGAGGATCGTTGTGGACGTTAAGTCAGGTGTGATCCGCCGAACTCGAGACCTGAACAGGATCCCCTGAAAGTCGCGTTCAAGGATGTAGAGGTTGCCGCGATCGTCAAAGTCAGCTCCCACAGGTAGGAATGGGAGGATGCGGTCCAATTGGAAGCGGACCGACCAACCTCGTCCGTTCCATGCGTAAACCGGAAATGGGGTGCTGTGTCTTCCTGACCGTTCCGGAAGGGTTATGACGTCACCCTTGGCATCAATTGCAAGCGCTTCAAGGCTTGAGTTTTCGCCGTAGTTTGCAAACTCTGCTGGAACCGAGATTTGCGTGGGGATCGCTATTGCGGATGTGTAGTGCCAAACCCGAGCGGGTCCCTCAAGGCTCAGATAAAAACCGCCTTTTCCATCAAGCGCGAGGCCTTCTGAATCAAAATTGCGACCTGTGCTCGGGTTGCCCTGCGGGTCCTTGAGCATGAACGTTTGCCCAACGGTCAAGTCAGTCATTTGACCATTTTCGCGTACTACCGAGCCGATTGCGATTTGGCCTTTGTCTGAAACGGTTATGAACTTGGTGCCGTTGTCTGTGATTTCCAATGATGAAAACCCGCCAGAGCCTCTGCCAAAATTCGGCATAACGTTCGACAAAAGAGTGCCGTCAGCTTTGGCAAAGCCGCCGGCAGTCAATGCGAGAAACAGAACGAGAGTTCGAAACATTCGTTAATTCGCGGCCACAGCGCCGCACTGATTGGGAAGCTCAGCCATAATTAGAGGCCCTCGCGGCGCGGACGTGCTCGGTTGAGCGGGCGGCGGATTAAGGATGTTGTTGACCCACACTTGCGCGTCATCGCATCCGTCTCCCGCAGGCGGTGGAGCTTGGTCTTCGCATCCTTCGTCGCCCTGAGCGCAATTCAAACGGACGTGGAAGTGATAGTGGTGCCCGAACCAAGGACGAATTTTGCGCAACCAGCTGCGATCTCCAGTCGCGTTTTTGCACATTTCGACCTTTGCGCCTGCAAATACAAAGATGCGTGCGACGCGGGGATCTTCTGCGGCGCGTTTCAACAACGCCTCATGTTCAGGGGTCCACGAAGAATTAACATACGCGCCATTCGCGCGCTGCATCGAAATCGACGAGATATCTTCGCGCTCTTTTTC
Organism: uncultured Aestuarium sp.; assembly: GCA_964461315.1. Classification (GTDB taxonomy): domain Bacteria; phylum Pseudomonadota; class Alphaproteobacteria; order Rhodobacterales; family Rhodobacteraceae; genus Marivivens. The sequence continues at coordinate 23,118 of CAYWUN010000036.1, read as the reverse complement.
GCTCAGGTTCAGTCGATCAGGGGGCAGCATCCAAACGTCGATATCGAGGCCAGTTTGGTGGCTTGCATGACCGGTGAGCATCGGGCCGCCACGTGGTTGGCTCATGTCGCCGACATAGAGACCGTCCCAACCATCAAGCGTCGCGGCATAGCGGCTGAGGTCTTGGACAAAACTCACGGTAGTTGGCTGTGCCCAGTTGCGATTGCGACTTAGGCGCATGGCCTGCCATGTTGGGCCAGACTCCGGCAACTGTGTCGCGCCTGCCTGACAGCCCTTGGCATAACCACCGATTGATTCCGATTCTTGAGCGGAAGGCGTTGGAATATGACCAAAAACGGCCTTCGCCACTCGGGTGTCGTTGGAAGACTGGGTTGAAACACTTGATCTGCGAGGCCGATCGTCGTCACTTTGACATGCCGCGAGGCCAAAAAACAATGCGATTACTGTGATGATCCGGACCATTCTGCTCGATCTCCGTCCTTGTTGACCCAGCGTAGCATTATGAGGCCAATCAAGAAAAGTGCGATAAGCGGAAGAAAGCCGAGTTGGTTGTCGCCCGTGATGCGTGTGTTGATCAGAATGAGCGCAGGAGCAAGAAATGCAGTCGCTTTCCCTGTTAGTGCGAAAAGCCCGAAAGTTTCAGTTGCATGCGTCAGGTTTGTATGACGAACGATAAGCGAGCGGGACGAGGCATAGAGCCCGCCACCGCAACCGCCGATTACTGCACCACAGATGTAGAAGATGAGGTCAGCGGTGCCATATGTTGCTCCAATCAGACCCGCAAGCGCGGCATGTGTAGGAAGACCGTCCTGAAGAGCTATGCCAAGTATGTTTGTGCGCTCCATTGTGATGATCACGACGCAGACGCCAATGAGCAAAGTAATGACAACATAGACAACGGGTTTGGGACCAAAACGTTTGTCACTTAGACCCGCGATCCAAGTAAATATCGCAGCGGCAATTGCGCTTATAATCCCGAAGACGCCAACTTGGTTTGTTGTCCAGTCGAGAACTAGCACCGCATAAACACCCCCATAGGCGTAAAGGGCATTTAAAGCATCTCTGTAAAACATCGACCCGATAAGGAGGGCGGAGAGGCTCGGTCGTTTTTTGAGGCCTTTGATCGATCCAGCGAGGTTACTTAAAACAGCACTCAATTTCGTGCTCCGACGCGCAGTGCTCGGATCGTCTTTAACCCACGCAAAGAACGGGATCATAAAGACAACGTACCAAATTGCGATAAGGGGACCGACAAAACGGGTGCCTTCACGTTCGCTTGAATCGAGGCCAAAAATTGGCTGACCTCCGAATAGTGTTTTGCCACCGTCATCAGCGAAAAACAGAAGAGTGATAACGAGTGAGAGCACGCCGCCCCAATAACCAAAGGCAGCGCCAGAACCCGAGATGCGTCCAATTTCCTCATTCGTTCCTAGCGACGGAAGAAACGAATTGATGAAAGACAGCAAAATCTCGGACGCAATAAAGCCTGTGAAGAAGATAGCAAGAACGAGGTAAAGGCCCGTGCCGTCGGGCTTGAGCCACCAAATCGCCGCTGACGCGACCACAAAGAAAACGGAAAAGGCGTAAATCCAAGGGAGCTTGCGCCCTGAGGCATCGACCCAAGTTCCAAGAATGGGCGCCAAGAGCGCGATAAGCACGCCCGAAATTGTTTGGCCGAGGGACCACAGCTCTTGGGAATGCGCCTTTGCGGCTGCGCTGTCTGCTCCTTGCGAAAGGAAGAACTCAGTCGCGACCGCTGCGAAATAGGGTCCGAAGATGAAGGTCAGGCCAAGCGTGTTGAATGGCTGTTGAGCCCAGTCAAAGACCATCCAGCCCCAAATTCTTTTGCGCGAAACTCTAGCCATAATGCTCTCCCAACCCGATTGTGATTGGTATGACAGCAAGGCATGTCTTCACGCAAGAATTGGTTTAGTCCTGCATAGGCGGCCAAGGGCGTTTTGCTTCGGCTTCGATCCAAGTTTGAATCCATGTGGGAAGCTCGGGTGCTTGATCTGTGATGCCCATTTCCGCTGCAACTTCGGCAGAGGGCACGATCCCCGACTTGCTCGTAATCGCTGCCCGAATGATCACGTGGTTAGCACATTCACCATTCTTGTGGAACATCGCCTGTTCGAGATAGCAGAAGCGTGAGTCAAAACCGATGCAACGCGATCTCATAGTGACCTTGTCAAATGCGCGTACACGGCGACGATAGCGCACGGTGGAGCCAGCCACGGTGAGACCCCAGCCACGACGCTTCAGGGCATCGAAGAGTCCCGTTCGACGACCCAAAGGAATTCGCCCCAAATCAAAAAGCGTTAGTGTCCGCCCGTTGTTCAATTCCATCCAGAAATCGATGTCCCAAGGCATGCAATAATGCTCACTCACATGGGTGTCCAAGAAGTCCAGTTTGGGATCGTTGCGGTGCTTATGAAGCTGCCAAAAAAAACGGATAAAGGGGTACATAGAAATTTCCTTTCGATCATTTTCGCATACGCAGCCTGATCGAGAGGTCAAGTGAAACGTTGGGGCAGGGGATTGCACCATCGGACATGGGCGATTACTTGAGTACAAACTCTAAGGGACACGAAACGATGTACTCGATCTTTCAGATTTTGATGCTCCTCCTCAGCGTCGTGCGCTTTTTCGTCTTTGCTCATGTGATCATGAGCTGGCTGATCAACTTCCAAGTTCTCAATATGCGCCAGCCGCTTGTTGCGCAGATTTGGTATGGGCTGAACCGCGTGCTTGAGCCGGTCTATCGTCCAATCCGTAATTTGCTTCCGAACCTTGGTGGAGTGGACCTTTCTCCGATTGTGCTCTTGCTCGGTCTAGAGATCATCCGCATCGTCTTGGTTAACAACGTAGCGGCTTTCTACTGAGCGGCCCCTTGTTCAGAGATTCTTAGTGTGAGACTGTCAGGGCAACGAGCAGCCAACTAAACTGACAGGTCTCCCACGATGAGCGCTGATACGCTTCTTCGCGATATTTTTGGATTCGACGCTTTTCGGCCGGGTCAGCAAGAAATCGTGGAAGCGGTGATCGCGGGGAAAAACACCCTCGCAATTATGCCTACGGGCGGTGGCAAGTCACTTTGCTACCAGCTTCCTGCGCTTGTTCGTCCGGGCGTGACGGTTGTAATCTCGCCTCTTATTGCCTTGATGAGGGATCAGGTGCGCGGGTTGCGAGAGGCTGGCGTTGAAGCAGGCGCGCTCACATCTGGCAATACCCAAGAAGAAACCGACGCAGTTTGGGCTGGGCTCGAAGCCGGGACGCTCAAGCTTCTTTATATGGCACCCGAACGGCTTGCCGCAGGCGGCGTTCCCCAACTGCTTACACGGGTGGGTGTCAACTTAATCGCGGTCGATGAGGCGCATTGCGTTAGTCAATGGGGCCATGATTTTCGTCCGGATTATCTTAGGATTGGCGAACTTCGTCGCGCGCTGGGCGCTCCTTTGGCCGCATTTACTGCGACTGCGGACGCGGAAACTCAGGCAGAGATCGTAGAAAAGCTCTTCGACGGCAGAGAACCCGAGACCTTCCTGCGCGGATTTGATCGCCCGAATATCCACTTTTCGTTCGCGGTCAAAGATAGCCCCCGCAAGCAAATTCTGAATTATGCCGCTGCTCGTAAGGGGCAGAGCGGGATTGTGTATTGCGGAACACGCGCCAAAACAGAGGGCATTTCCGCCGCTTTGAACGAAGTGGGTCATAGCGCTTGCTTTTATCACGGGGGTATGGAGGCCGAGGATCGGCGCAATGTGGAGGCGCGGTTTCAAAAAGAAGACGGGCTTATCGTTGTTGCAACTGTGGCTTTTGGAATGGGTATCGATAAGCCTGACATCCGCTGGGTTGCTCACGCTGATTTGCCCAAGTCGATCGAGAGCTATTATCAGGAAGTCGGCCGTGCGGGGCGCGATGGTGCTCCCGCTGAAGCCTTCACGCTTTTTGGCCCAGAAGACATCAGGTATCGCCGCCAACAAATCGACGAGAGCCTTGCTCCCCAAGATCGGAAAATGGCTGATCACGCCCGTCTGAATGCGCTTCTTGGGTTGGCCGAGGCTTTGGAGTGTCGTCGAAAGACGCTTCTTGGTTATTTCGGCGAAGAAGCAATACCATGTGGTAACTGCGATCTGTGCGACAAGCCTGCTGAGGTTTTTGATGCGACAACTCCAGTGCGCATGGCGCTTTCTGCGGCGCTCCGCACGGGTGAAAGTTTCGGCGCTGGGCATCTGATTGAAATCCTGCTCGGGGCAACGAATGATCGCATCTTGGAGCGAGGCCACGATAACCTGCCAACCTTTGGCGTGGGCAAGGATTATGACCGCAAACAATGGCAGGCGATCTTTCGGCAAATGATGGGGCATGATTTGCTTCGACCTGACCCCGAACGACATGGCGGGTTACGAATGACCGAGCGCGCACGCCCGATTTTGCGCGGCGAAGAAGGTGTTCAGCTCCGCCTCGATACGATCCGCGCCGCGAAGAACGGAAACGTGGTGCGCACGCTGGTAAGTGACGAAGACGCGCCGCTCCTTTCCGCGCTCAAAGCAAAGCGGCGCGCTCTGGCTGAGGCTGCGGATGTTCCAGCTTATATCATATTCAACGACAAGACGCTGATCGAGATGGCCCAAGCACGGCCACAGACGCTTGATGCCTTTTCTAAAATCGGCGGCGTCGGCTCCAAGAAGCTCGAACGATATGGCAAAGACTTTCTCGAAGTCATTGCGGGAGGTGCAACAGAAGTACACCCAGCCCGTCGCAAGCTAGCAGGTCGCAACGAAGGTTCACTCTATGATCAGCTTCTTGCTGTTCAAGCGGATCTGAGCCGCGGCGAAGACGGTTCGGGCAAGCCAATGTCTTGCACAGCTTCGATGCTTGCCAAAGTCGCGAAGGTAAAGCCGCGCGATCTCAGTTCAATTGAGCGGCTCTTGGGAGTGAAATATGCGGAACGCTTCGGCCCCGCATTTCTTGAGGTCCTTAAAGCTGCCTTGTGACTAAGCGAAGTAGTCGTTGAGAATGCGGCTGTATATGGACTTGAGCTGGCCGATTTGAGCAACTTCTACCCGTTCATCGACCGAGTGCATTGTTTTCCCGACCAAACCAAATTCAACAACAGGGCAGTGGCTCTTCATAAATCGCGCATCCGAAGTGCCGCCTGAGGTGGATAGCTCGGGGTTGCGACCTGTTTCCGCTTTAACCGCTTTTGCAACCAAGTCGGAAAGCTCGCCTGGGGGGGTGACAAAACTTTCGCCCGACACTTTCACGTTCATTGCGATCGTCACGCCAAAGCCCGCTGCAATTTCGTCGACCTGAGCTTGTAGCCAACTCGTGAGCGTTGCGCCGCTGTGTAGATCGTTGAAACGGATATTGACCGTTGCACGGGTCTGCGCAGGAATAACGTTGGTCGCGGGGTTGCCTGTATCCACCGTCACGATTGCCAAAGTAGACGGGTCAAAATGATCCGAGCCTGTGTCCAATTCGTCCGAAGCAAGACGATCCATGAGGCGCATTAACGCTGGGATCGGATTGTTCGCGCGGTGTGGGTAAGCTGCATGGCCCTGAGTGCCGGACACTGTGAAGAAGGCTGTCAAAGACCCGCGACGGCCAACTTTCATCATTTCGCCCATCTCATTCGGACAGGTTGGCTCTCCGACAAGGCAAACACTCATTTGCTCGCCAGCTGCTTGCATATAGTCAAGAAGTGCAACCGTGCCATCTGTGGCATCGCCCTCTTCATCACCCGTGATCGAAATCGCAATAGCTCCGTCGGGTGGGGTTTTTTGAACAAAATCAATCGCAGCGGCGACGAAGGCAGCTACGCCCGACTTCATATCGGTCGCGCCGCGACCATATAGGAAGCCATCTTTAATTTCTGCACCAAAGGGATCGACGGTCCAAGCTGAGGCATCGCCAATCGGCACCACGTCCGTGTGGCCGTTGAAACCAAACGTCCGATTTGCGCCCTTGCGACCCCAGCGCGCATAGAGGTTAGAGGTGCCATTCCGATCAACGCGAGTGCACTCAAATCCAGAGCCTTCAAGCAACTCGGCGAGGAGCACTAAAGCACCACCCTCGTTTGGCGTGACTGATGGGCAGCGCACAAGTTGGGCGGTCAATTCAACGGGATCAATGGGCGTGTTCATACGGGGCTCCTTTGAGACATTGGCTAATCCCGCTCGGGGCAGAATTCAACGGTAGAGCGTAGTTTCTTGCTGTTTCCACCAAGACACAGTGCTTAACTTTGCGGCGCAAATTGAAAAATTGTTTTAACCAAAAGAATAGTTCGTATAACCTAATTACTAATAATAACGCCGAGGCAGGCGCTGACCCAAAATGTGGTCGTGACTGAGCAGTTAGTCACAAGAATAGAAAAACGGGCAAAGACCCGTGGGGACAGTGTTTGTTCTCGGTCGAGAGGCTGAGGCAGTATTATGGCTACGGGTGCAGAGCTAAATTATGATCGTCGAGCGTCGGCGACCGAAATGGCGCAGACCATATTCGGCGATGATGTGCAGATTGTCGGTGCGACCTACACGGGTGCGCGGAACAGTTCTGCCATCTATTCGGGCGGAGATACGATTTCTCCGGATGTCACGCCTTCGGACACAGGATTAATCCTCTCAACCGGTGACGTACGGAACTTCACTCAGTCGAGCGGTGACCCCAACACGAGTGCGAACACGTCGTCCGACATGAACACAGGAACAGGCGGTGACGCTGATTTCACCGCACTCGCTGGTGCTCAGACCTATGACGCTTCGATCTTAGAGGTCGATTTTATTCCGACCTCTAACTACCTCTCGATGCAGTTCGTGTTCGCATCGGAAGAATACCCAGAGTATGTGAATTCGATCTTCAACGATATCGTTGGTGTCTGGTCTAACGGTGTCTATGTGCCGCTTTCAGTGGGAAGCGCATCCATTGGCGATATTAACCAGAATAACACAAGCAACCTATATATCGATAACACGGGCGACCAGTATAACACTGAAATGGACGGGTTTACCGTCACTATGACGCTCGAAATTCCTGTGATCCCAGGGCAAGTTAATACGCTCAAGATCGGTATCGCTGACGTCGCTGACGCAAGCTATGACTCCAGCCTTTTGATCGCCGCGAACTCTGTTCAAGGCGCCGTGCTCATCAATGATGATGACTACACAATGGCGCCCAACCAGACCAAGATCATCGACGTTCTTGCGAACGATGTGAACCAGTCGGGTGGCGCAATCACCATCACTCATATCAATGGGATCGCGGTAACAGCTGGAAGTTCGGTTACGCTTACCACAGGGCAAGTCGTTACACTAAATTCCAACGGTACCTTCACCATAGTCAATGATGCGGATATCGAAGACTTTTCTTTTGCCTACACGGCGAGTGGAGCAACCGGCAATTCGGGGAACACTCAAAGCGACACAGGGATTGTTACGATTACCTCGATCCCGTGCTTTGTTGCCGGAACCTTGATCCGCACACCAGACGGAGATCGCGCTGTCGAAAGCCTTAAGCCCGGTGATCTCGTCATGACCTACGACGATGGCCCACAGCCCCTCCGTTGGATTGGTCGTCGCGTGGTCCCAGCGGAAGGCAAACTAGCTCCAATCAAGATCCGTCGCGGCACCTTTGGGAAGCACGGAACCTTGCTTCTCTCGCCCCAGCATCGAATTTTGGTTCGTGATGTTCTGGCCGAGTTGATGTTTGGCGAACGAGATGTTCTCGTGAAAGCCCGAGACTTGGTGAACGGCGGTTCGGTCAAGGTGATGGAAGGCGGCGAAGTCGAGTACATCCATCTTTTATTTGATACCCATCAAGTCATCTTTTCCGAAGGCCTCGCGACCGAGAGCTTCTTGCCTGGGCCACAGACAACTTCGCTCTTTGAGCAGGAAATCGTTGAAGAAATTGTCTCGATCTTCCCAGAACTCGATCCAAAAACAGGCCAAGGTTACAGCCCTTCGGCGCGTCTAACGCTTAAAGAATACGAAGCGCGTACGCTTCTTGCTGTCGCGGCATAAGGGGGGCGAAATGGGCTGGATTGGATTGAGTGATAACATTTCTGCGGTTTTTCGTCGTGGGGGCCTTCAGAATGTTGCAGAGAATAAAAATGAGACGCCGGTAGACCACGTACTTCCCAAGGGATCTTTGTGGATCGAGTTTAACGCGCATGTCGATCAAACCAGAGTAAACATACTTAAATATGGCGCCCGAGAACCCTATGTCAGCGGTCTGACTGTTAGTCTTGAACCGGACGCCTCGATCACAGTGATGATCGGACAGGGCGATCGTTATGAAACGCTTAGCTTGCCAACCGAGCTAGACGGACGAGAGAATAACGTCCTTCTTGGCATGAATTGGAATCTCGCGACACGCACTATCAATCTTGCGCTTATGTCGCCCGATACTGGGAATTTCCATCATGCAGAGCTTAGGGGTGCTGTGCCGCTAACTACACGAGATTGGCGCCGTGTCATTGAATCGAAACATCACACGCAGGTTGATCAATCTGTCAACTTTTGTGCGGTTTCGGACGAGGTGGAACCTTTTGGAATCTCAGCCACTTTTGGTGCGCACTGCTTGGTAGATACGCCGCGCGGCAAAGTGCCCGTTGGCGATCTTCGCCCTGGTCAATTCATCAATACGGTTGACGGCGATATCGCTCAGGTGCGTTGGGTGGGAAGCCAATGGCTGCCTGCACGTGGACGTTTTACCCCGCACCTGATCCGAGCCCCCTATTTTGGAGCAGAACATGATCTCATCATGTCGGCAGAGCAAAAGCTCTGTTTGCATGGCTCCGAAATTGAGTATGTTTTTGGGCTGGAAAAGGTCGGAGTGCGGGTCTCTCAGATGCAGAATACACGCTCAATTTTGCCGGTGAAGGGCGTGCCGGTTGTTGAGTATCACCAGCTTCTTATTGACCGACCGGCGATCTTTTCGGTGAGCGGTGTCAACGTCACAGGGCTCGATCCTTGGATGCACATTAATGATCCCACAACCCTGCGCCACTCGCTCATCCGTGACCTGCCGCACGAACTGATTCCCGCGTTCGAACCGCTCGAGATTTATCAGCTTAAACCTTTTGAATCGGCGTCTTTGAACCGCTGATCATTCCTTGTCGAAGAACGGCGTCATCTGTGCGATTATCACCGAGTTTTCGTCCAGTGCGCGCTGCATAAGCTCTTGTTCTTCTTCATCAATATCGTGCCCCTCTGCGAGTCGTTCCTCAAGCGTTCCATAGCCGGATACGTCCAGCGGCGCCAGGTCCGCCTGCTTGAGAATGGCAACGGTTTCCCGCACGGCCTCAGCCTCATCGATGCCGCTCGAATAGCACATTAACGCCGCCCCAGTCGCGCCATCGGGAAGGCCGTCACCGTCCTTGCGGCCAACTTCGACAAGCAGCGTATAAACTTGCTGTTTTTTAGGAGCCTTCGTCATCTCGTTGTATCCTTTTGAGGTATATAAACTAGCCTCATTACATAGCGATGTAGTCGCGCGATCAGGGGCAGCCATCGACCATTTGGGTTATCTTAAATGTGCGCAAGGGAAAAGATGCCATGGCTTTCGATCTTCAAATCACCACCGATCTCACCGTGAAAGCTCCGGGTGTGCTTGGGTGCACGCTTGTTGAGACGCCGAATGGTGTGGTCCGTGCAGAGCGTCTGTCGGCGGGTGATCTTGTGATGACTAGGGACAATGGGCCCGTTCCCCTGACGTCCGTTGTTTTGAATCGCCGTCCCGCCACTGACATGGCCGCGCCGATTTTGATCAACGCTGGTGCCTTTGGTGATCACGAGGATATCACCGTCGCCCCAGGGCAGCGCATCCTGATCGAGTCTGGTGCCGCTGAGTTGTTTTTCGGAGAGCTCGAGGTTCTGGTCGAAGGTAACCACCTGCTTGGTTCGGCATACGTCCGTCAGCTTCCATCTTCGCCAATGGTTACCTATGTGCAACTCGTTTGTGCGCATCCCGAGCTGATCGAAGCGAACGGTCTTGTGATCGAGAGCTGTGTCGCTGCTGATGTCCCGCGCTTAGCAGTTGAGGGTTTGGATCGCTGCCGTGAAGAGAGCGCCCGTCTTGTTCTTCGTCATCACGAAGCAGACGTTCTCGTGCATGGTATCGACGCTTACGCGTAAGCACGAACCTATCCTAAAGAGAGCTGATCACCTACTTTCGCTTTCTGGTAGAGCTGACCCTCACTTTGTAACCTAATTCTTGAGACGCTTACTCGCCCCATTCCGATCTTGGTCCGCCGAGGTCTTCGGGTAAGTCGCTTCAGTCTTTCAACGCTGGTGCCCGGATCTCCGTCCCGGTTGCCAACACCACTTCCCCAACCCGCGGTCATTGACTGCGGGTTTTTTTTTATCATTTGGGCGGGCAAACAAAAAAAGCCCGACCGCTTGCGGCAATCGGGCTTAAGGTATTCGTGTAGCGAAAAATTAGTCGCGAAGAAGCTCGTTGATACCGGTCTTGGAGCGGGTCTTTTCGTCGACGCGCTTCACGATAACGGCGCAATAGAGGTTGATGCCGTTCTTCGAAGGCATCGAGCCAGCAACGACCACCGAATAGGGCGGCACTTCGCCATACATGACTTCGCCGGTTTCGCGGTCGACGATCTTGGTCGACTTGCCGATAAATACGCCCATGCCTAGGACCGAGCCTTCGCGAACGATACAGCCTTCGACGACTTCCGAACGTGCACCAATGAAGCAGTTGTCTTCGATGATGGTCGGACCTGCCTGCATCGGCTCAAGAACGCCGCCTATACCGACGCCGCCCGAGAGGTGGACGTTCTTACCGATCTGCGCGCACGAACCAACGGTGGCCCAAGTGTCGACCATGGTGCCTTCGTCGACATAAGCGCCGAGGTTGACGAACGACGGCATCAGGACAACGCCCTTGGCGATATAAGCCGACTTGCGGACAACAGCGTTCGGCACAGCGCGGAAACCTGCGGCGCGGAACTGGTTGTCGCCCCAGCCCTTGAACTTGCTGTCGACCTTGTCCCACCAGTTGTGACCCTGCGGGCCACCTTCGTGGAGCTCCATATCCTTGATGCGGAAACCAAGGAGAACAGCTTTCTTGGCCCACTGGTTTACATGCCAGTCGCCGTTTGCTTGCTTTTCGGCAACGCGAAGCGAACCGCTGTCGAGAGCGTTCAACGTGTCTTCGATTGCTTCACGGGTTTCGCCCGTGGTTGCAGGGGTAATCGTGTCGCGGGCTTCCCACGCGGCTTCGATTGCGGCTTCGAGTTGGGCATTCGACATGAAAGCTCTCCGGTTTACCTTTGGTCCTAAATTTGAAAAGGCTATAGACCGAAAAACACCAATTGAGCAATGCAAGGCATAGGTTATGGCATCGAAACGCAGACGGCACCCGCTTCGACACAGTAATGAGGATACAGCTGCGACCAAGCACGTCCCAGATACGCCGCAAACGCGTTCGCCAACATATCAACTCGCATTCAACGATACGGATTTCATGTGCCGCGAAGATCTTCGCCCCGTACGTCTCCAGCTCGAGCTTTTGAAGCCACAGCTAGGGATGGATGAAGAAGGAATTGATTCGACGATCGTTCTCTTTGGTGGCGCGCGCATTCCAGAACCCGCTAAGAAAGCAACTGCACGGACCAAAACTCTTGCCGATCTTTCCAAGTATTACGACGAGGCGCGCCGTTTCGCGCGCTTGATGACGGAACAATCCATGGCCGACGGCGGTCGGGACAACGTCATTGTAACGGGTGGTGGTCCAGGAGTCATGGAGGCAGGCAATCGCGGCGCGCACGAAGCTGGCGGTCAGTCCATTGGCTTGAACATTGTTCTTCCGCACGAGCAGGCGCCAAATAAATACGTAACTCCTGAGCTTTGCTTTAACTTCCACTACTTCGCGATCCGCAAAATGCACTTTCTAATGCGTGCGCGAGCGATCTGTGTGTTTCCGGGGGGATTTGGAACGCTCGACGAAATGTTCGAATCCTTAACCTTGATCCAAACAGGCCGAATGGAGCAGGTTCCCTTCTTGCTCTTCGGTCGTTCCTTCTGGGAAGGAATTATCAACTGGGAAGCGCTTGCCGAGGCTGGTACGATCTCGGATGAGGACCTCAAGCTGTTCCGCTTTGTTGAGACAGCAGAAGAAGCAATTGAAGCTATCGCGAATTGGCAAGGCAAAGGCCAGAAACGCGGTGCAATACCGGGACGATAATGCACACAGTTATAATAGTTATGGGGGTCTCCGGCTGCGGAAAATCGTCAGTTGGCGCTGCTCTCGCAGATCGTCTTGGTGGAACATATGTTGACGCGGACGATCTCCACAGCGCAGAGAATGTCGCCCACATGGCAAGTGGTAAACCCTTGACCGATGATATGCGTTGGCCTTGGCTTGATCGCTGTGTCACCGAGATGAACAGGCTTCGCGCTGACGCTCCTGCTGTTCTTGCCTGCTCCGCGCTCAAGAAAGTTTATCGCGACCACCTCCGCAATGGGATCGCAGGTCTTCAGTTCGTTTATCTCGATGCCAAGAGGGATTTGGTTTTGGATCGGATGTCAAAGCGAGAAGGGCACTATATGCCTGTGTCGCTTCTGGACAGTCAATTCGCCACACTAGAGGTCCCTGAACCGACCGAGGGCGTGATAGCAGTTACGATCGATCAAACGATTGAGGGCATCGTCTCGGATGCCCTCAAGGAAATTTCGATGGTTATTTCTTAACCCAAGCGCCATCTGCTTTGCTGCTTTGCTGACAAGCGGAGATGAACCACATCCCGTCGAGGCCCGCATTGATGTCGGGGAGTAAAGCGCCGTCGCCGTTCCCTCGAATGACGTCCGCCGCATCGTTGTAGATATTGGCAAATCCTTCGAGGTAACCTTCGGGGTGACCCGGAGGAATACGGGTCCAATTGCCTGCGCCGCCGCCAAGACCTGCGCCACCTCGGGTGATGATCTGCTTGGGTTCACCGAACTTGGCAAAGGTCATCACGTTGGGGTTCTCTTGGTTCCATTCGATGCCGCCCTTGTCGCCATAGATGCGAAGGGAGAGCCCATTTTCCTTGCCCACGGCAACTTGCGAGGCCCAGAGCATACCGCGTGCACCCCCCTCGAATCGGAGCATGATATGCGCGTTGTCATCGACGCGGCGTCCATCAACCATCGAGTGAAGCTCGGCAAGAAGCGCCTCAGTCTTGAGCCCGGTAACAAAGGACAAAAGGTTGAACGCGTGGGTGCCGATGTCACCGATTGCGCCACCGCCAGCCTTCGCGGGATCGGTGCGCCATTCGGCCTGCTTATTTGATGGATCGGCGGCCTCAGTTAGCCAGTCTTGAGCGTATTCAGCCTGAACGATGCGGATCTTTCCCAGATCGCCGCGGGCAACCATCTCGCGCGCCTGACGGATCAGTGGATAGCCAGTGTAATTGTGCGTCAAGATGAACCGCGCTTTGGACTTTGCCACGGCCTCTTTGATCGCGGCTGCATCTTCGGGCGTAGCGGCCAAAGGCTTGTCGCAGATCACATTGATGCCCGCGTTCAAAAACGCAACGGCAGGACCTGCGTGCATGTGGTTCGGGGTCACGATGGCAACTGCTTCGATCCCATCGGGACGAGCAGCTTCGGCGCGCGCCATGTCTTCATAGGAAGCATAGGAGCGATCTGCCGCGATTCCCAGTTCAGCCGCGCTCGCAGCTGCACGTTCAGGGTTCGAAGACAGCGCGCCTGCAACCAGGTCAAACTTGCCGTCGATACGTGCTGCGATGCGGTGGACAGCGCCGATGAACGCGCCTTGGCCACCGCCGACCATTCCCAATCTTACTTTATTCATAGGCCCAGCATCCTTTTGATCTGTGCTTCGTCGCGTTCGGCCCCTGCAAAATCGTCAAAGGCCTTTTCGGTGACTTCAATCAGGTGGCTGGCGATGAATGGTGCACCTTCGGCAGCGCCTTGCTCCGGCGACTTGATGCAGCATTCCCATTCGAGCACGGCCCAGCTGTCGTAACCATATTGGGTCAGCTTGGAGAAGATACCGCCAAAATCCACCTGACCATCACCAAGGCTACGGAAGCGGCCCGCGCGGTTGGTCCAGTTTTGATAGCCCGAGTACACGCCCTGACGACCGGTTGGATTGAACTCGGCGTCCTTGACGTGGAATGCGTTGATACGGTCATGATAGATGTCGATAAACGCGAGATAGTCGAGCTGCTGAAGCACAAAGTGCGAGGGATCATAGTTGATCATCGCTGCTTCGTGACCGCCGCAAGCGTCTACGAACATCTCGAAGGTCGCGCCATCGAACACGTCTTCACCTGGGTGAATCTCAAAGCCGATGTCCTGACCGTTGTCTTTGTAATGGTTCAGGATCGGCGTCCAGCGGCGACCCAGTTCGGCAAATGCCTCTTCAACGAGACCTGCTGGACGCTGCGGCCATGGATACAGGAACGGGAAGGCGAGCGAGCCCGTAAAGGACACAGTGTGTTTTAGCCCCAGTTTACGCGATGCGATGGCGGCCTTCTTCATCTGGTCGATGGCCCATTCTGTGCGAGCTTTGGGGTTGCCATGCACTTCTTTGGGAGCAAAGGCGTCAAAGGCGCTGTCATAGGCAGGGTTCACCGCAACGAGCTGACCTTGAAGGTGGGTCGATAGTTCGGTGATCTCGACGCCCGCGTCTGCGCAGATGCCCTTGACCTCGTCGCAATAGGTGTCGCTGGTCGCAGCCTTTTCAAGATCAAAAAGATGTCCCACAAACGTTGGAATCTGCACCCCTTTGTAGCCAAGGTCAGCGGCCCACTTGGTGATCCCTTCCAGAGTATTGAATGGGGCTTGGTCCCCTGCAAATTGCGCCAAAAAGAGCGCGGGGCCCTTAATCTGCGTAGCCATTAGTCTCTCCTAGATTTTGTTGTTTATTCACCAAAGTCAGACATTGTCGGAACATAGAGGTGTTGAAGGGGGTGCGCCTCCGGTTCTCGGATCGCGCGGATCGCCGCATGCGCTAGCTGTTGACCAACGCTGTCGACGTTTTCGTTAAGTACAATGATTTTGTCTCGGAACAGCTTGAGCACTGGAACCGATTCTTTGCCGACAAGATCAATCTCTTTTCCTACGCTCCTGTTGTCAGCTTCAACAGCCGCAGCGGCAGCAAGAGTTGCATTAGTTGAGCCGCAGATAATTCCATCGATATCGGGACGTTTTCTAAACAGATCGATCAAGTACTCTTGCATCTTGACCATAGAATCGTCGCTGTTGATTTCATCGAGGACAACTATGTCCAAGCCGTCAGCTTTGGCACGACGATCAGCACCCAGAACCATCTCGCGTGCATAATTGTGATCAAGCGGCGGTGCGAGCATTGCTATGGATTTGCGACCATTATTGGCAAGCCTTTGGGCCGCGATGTCCCCGTAAGCAACGTTGTCAAAGTCCACATAGGGGTGATGTTCGCACCACTGGCTACGACCGTGTGTCGCAAATGGGAACTTATGCTCCATCAAATATTTAACACGTGGATCATTGGGGCGAATCTGGTTGATAATCAAAGCATCAGCGGATTTCGTTTCCACGATATAGCGAATTGGCTTGAGAATATCTTCGTCCGGAAAAAACGGCGTTACGATAAGGTGGTAGGGCGTATTGCGAAGTTCACCCGCCAATGAGGAGATAAGACGAGCTGTGTGGTTCATCATGTCGTGGTCGGTCGACATAACAAGGCTAATGACGTTCGTGCGCCCAGTGCGGAGCCTCACCCCAGCACGATTCGGCACATACCCAATTGCATCGGCGATTGAGCGGATAAACTGCTTGGTCTCGAATCCAATATCAGGTGCATCGTTCAATGCACGGGACACAGTTGGTACGGCCAATCCGCTGAGTCGCGCGATTGTTTTGAGCGTCGGTTTGTCTCCAGATGCTGCGAGTGCAAGTTCCTCTGGATCAATTTCGCGCCGTACTGCCAAGTCCACTTCTCCCCTTTGTATTTTGGCATTTCGCGGTGCACCGTTTTTAAGGTGCACGTTTTTTCATCGCAGGCATTTTCCTCTTTTCTGCACTGCGGCGAACGATAGTTCCGGAATATCCTCACTTTCTTTTCAAATATTTCTTGCACCACTTTCCTATAACGTTATAGAAATTTCTACAACGATTTAGCTTAGGGAGGTAAAAATCGTGAAACTAACAACCAAACTGCTCGCTGCGTCCGCGATTGTTAGCGCAACCACTGTCGGTGCTACCGAACTCGAAGTCACCCATTGGTGGACTTCTGGCGGTGAAGCTGCTGCTGTAGGCGAACTCGCAAAGGCGTTCGACGCTTCGGGCGACAAGTGGATCGACGGCGCGATCGCAGGTTCGGGCGGCACCGCTCGTCCGATCATGATCAGCCGTATCACCGGTGGCGACCCGATGGGTGCGACTCAGTTCAACCACGGCCAGCAGGCTCTTGAACTCGTAGAAGCAGGCCTGATGCTCGATCTCACCGACGTTGCAGAAGCAAACAACTGGAAAGAAGTAATCTTCCCGTCGTCGCTTCTCGACGCATGCACCATCGACGGCCGCATCTACTGTGCGCCTGTTAACATCCACTCGCCCGAATGGCTCTGGCTCTCGAACAAAGTATACGAAGATCTCGGTCTCGCAGTTCCGACCAACTGGAACGAGTTCGTAGCCTCGTCTGACGCTGTTCGCGCAGCTGGTAAAGTTCCGCTCGCTCTCGGCAACCAGCCGTGGCAGTCGAACCTTGCATTCGGTGCAATGCAGGTTGCAGTTGCCGGTCTCGACAACTGGAAAGCTGTTAACATGGACAAGAACATGGACGTAGCAGCTGGCGCTGATTACGCCGCTGTGTTCCAGGCTGCTGCTGACGCTCGTAAGCTCGCAGTTGGCTCGAACGTTCAGGACTGGAACCAGGCGACCAACCTCGTCATCACCGATCAGGCTGCTGGCCAGATCATGGGTGACTGGGCACAGGGCGAATTCCAGGTTGCGGGCGAAGTTGCAGGCACCGACTACACCTGTCTTCCGGGCCTTGGTCTGAATGCCTACCTCTCCACCGGCGGTGACGCATTCTACTTCCCGAAGCTTGAGGATGCAGACAAAGAAGCAGCTCAGAAGCGTCTTGCTGCTCTGCTCGTAGAGCCTGCAACTCAGGTTGCATTCAACCTCAAGAAGGGTTCGCTCCCGATCCGTGGCGACGTTGACCTTTCCGCTGCAAACGACTGCATGAAGAAGGGCCTCGAGCTCCTCGCTTCGGGCAACGTGATGCCGTCGGGCGACATGCTCTGGACCCCGGACACCCAGAAGCAGGTTGAAGACCTCATGGTTGAATTCTGGATGACCGATCTGGCTCCGGAAGTCGCTCATGAGCGTTGGGTTGAGATCATCAGCAACAACTAAGTCTAGGGACTAAAATTGGGCCATCCTTTCCAAAAGGGTGGCCCTTTTTGTCTAAACGTTCCGAAGGACGAGGGGCACGGGATGTCTACAAAACCTATTGGCGCACGTATGGTGCGCAACCTAAACGCTAAGATTGCAGCTCTGCCGATGATCGCCACGGCCATTGTTGTTTTCCTAGGCGGTTCGATTTGGTCAGTGGTTTATTCTTTCACTGGATCAAAACTTCTTCCGAAATTTAAATTTGTTGGGCTTCAGCAATACGAGCGCCTCTGGGGCAATAGCCGTTGGGTGATCTCGATTGAGAACCTGTTTTGGTATGGTTTCTTTGCGCTGATTTTCACCATTTCTATCGGCTTTCTGCTTGCTGTTCTCTTGGACCAAAAGATCCGATTTGAGAGCGCATTTCGCACGATTTTGCTTTATCCGTTTGCTTTGTCTTTCATCGTGACGGGTCTTGTTTGGCAGTGGCTTCTGAATCCAGAGCTGGGCATCCAAGGCATCGTACGTAGCATGGGTTGGGAAAGCTTTACGTTCGATCCACTTTATACGCCCGAACTTGTTCTAGTTGGCCTTCTCATGGCTGGCCTCTGGCAAAGCACGGGCTTCGTGATGTGCATCATGCTAGCGGGTCTTCGCGGCATCGACGAAGACATCTGGAAAGCGTCGCGTGTGGACGGCATCGCCAAGTGGAAGACATATCTTTTCGTTGTCATTCCAATGATGCGACCTGTGTTTATCACCACCCTCGTGATTGTCGCGTCCGGTATTATCAAACTCTACGACCTAGTAGTTGCTATGACCTCTGGTGGTCCCGGCAACGCCAGCCAAGTGCCTGCAATGTATGTCTATGATTACATGTTCCAAGCACAAAACCTCGGTCAGGGCCTCGCGGCTTCGACCATGATGCTCTTGAGCGTTCTTATCGTTCTCATTCCTTGGGCGTATCTCGAATTCGGAGGCAAGAAACATGGCTGACGCGACCACAAATCTCTTGGAAGGGCCAAGCGGTCCTAAGCCGCGCCGCAAGTTCTCGCGCCGCAACATCATGCTCTACGGTATTCTTGCCTTGGTCTGCATTTACTATGTCGTGCCGCTTTGGGTTATGGTGATGACCTCGCTTAAAGGCATGCCTGAAATCCGCATTGGCAACATCTTTGCCCCGCCTGTGGAAGTGACCTTCCAGCCTTGGGTCAAAGCTTGGGCAGAAGCCTGTACCGGCTTGAACTGTGACGGTCTGAGCCGCGGTTTCTGGAACTCGGTCCAGATCATGGTGCCTTCGGTTGTCATCTCGATCGCAATTGCTTCGGTGAATGGATACGCGCTTGTGAACTGGAAGTTCAAAGGCTCGGAAGTCTTCTTTACCATCCTGATTTTTGGTAGCTTCATTCCCTACCAGATCATGCTTTACCCGATCGTTATCTTGCTTCGCGAAATGGGCATTTATGGCACGTTGTGGGGTCTTGTGCTTGTGCACTCGATCTTCGGTATGCCGATCCTGACCCTTCTTTTCCGCAACTACTTTACATCGGTTCCCGAAGAGCTGTTCAAAGCGGCTCGTGTTGATGGCGCGGGTTTCTGGGGCATTTACTTCCGTATCATGCTCCCGATGTCTCTCCCCATCTTTGTTGTGGCGATCATTCTTCAGGTGACGGGTATCTGGAACGACTTCCTCTTTGGTGTCGTCTTTACCAAACCCGATCTCTATCCGATGACCGTACAGCTCAATAACATCGTGAACTCCGTACAGGGTGTGAAGGAATACAACGTCAACATGGCAGCGACTATGCTGACCGGTCTTGTCCCCCTCTTCGTCTACTTTGTCTCCGGCAAACTCTTCGTGCGCGGCATTGCCGCCGGCGCAGTGAAAGGCTGATCTGAAATGAACACTGAAAACTACTCCGTCCAGATCAAGGACCTCGACCTCAACTTTGGCGCCGTAAAGGTTCTCAAAGGCCTCAATCTAGATATCAAGCAAGGCGAGTTCGTCGTTCTGCTCGGCTCTTCGGGGTGCGGTAAATCTACGCTTCTGAACTGTATCGCAGGTCTTCTCGAAGTCTCTGCGGGCCAGATCCACATTCAGGGTAACAACGTCACTTGGGCAGAGCCGAGCGACCGTGGCATCGGCATGGTGTTCCAGTCCTATGCGCTCTATCCGCAGATGACTGTAGAAGGGAACCTGTCGTTCGGACTTAAGAACGCTAAGATCCCAGCAGCGGAAATCAAAAAACGCGTTGCCCGCGCTGCTGAGATTCTCCAGATCGAACCGCTCTTGAACCGTAAGCCTGCTGCTCTTTCGGGTGGTCAGCGCCAGCGTGTCGCAATTGGCCGTGCGCTCGTGCGTGACGTGGACGTGTTCCTCTTCGACGAACCGCTCTCGAACCTTGATGCTAAACTGCGCACCGATCTTCGCGTGGAAATCAAGCGTCTGCACCAGCAGCTCAAGAACACGATGATCTACGTGACGCACGATCAGATCGAAGCAATGACCCTCGCTGACCGCATCGCGATCATGAAGGGTGGTCTGATCATGCAGCTTGGCTCGCCTGACGAAATCTACAACCGTCCGCAGTGCATCTACGTCGCAGACTTTATCGGCTCACCGTCGATGAATTTCTTCGATGGTCAGTTCGAGAATGGCGTGTTCAAGAATGCTGACTTGACTGTACCGATGACTGGCTATGAGTACGTGTCCGAGAAAACCGCGACTTGCACCGCAGTTCTGGGGGTCCGTCCAGAGCACATCGTCACGGGCGAGCTCGTTGCCTCCGCGCCGATCCAGCTCGACAGCGTCGTCGAGATCGTCGAACCGATGGGCGCGGACACTCTGGTTTATGCAAAAGTTGGTTCGAGCTCGATCCGTATCCGTATGGACGGTCAAGCCCGCGTGCATCCTGGTGACAGCCTTAAAATTGGTGTCGATGCGTCGCGTGCATCGCTCTTTGATAAAACAACTGAACAACGTCTATAAGACATTCCCAGAAAGGACTCGGCTATGCCGAACATCTCATTTCAACTTTTCTCGACCCGCGAGTTTCCTGTCGATGAAACCCTGAAATTGCTTCAGGCAACGGGTATCAAAGAAGTAGAGGGCTTCGGCCCCTACTATGACGATCCCGCCGCGACCAAGGCAAAGCTTGATGCGCATGGTCTTTCGATGCCGACAGGCCACTTCAGCCTCGACATGGTAGAAAAAGAGCCCGCGCGTACCATCGAAGTCGCCAAGACCATCGGCGTCGAAGCCGTGATTGTGCCTTACATCATGCCAGATGACCGTCCGAAGAATGCTGCGGAATGGAAAGCTTTTGGTGAGCGTCTTGCCAAGATTGGTGAGCCGATCCGTGCAGCTGGCCTTCAGTTCGGTTACCACAACCACGACTTCGAATTCTTCGCACTCGAAGACGGCTCGCTGCCTATCGATCACATCACCAACGCATCTGAGCACACAAAGATCGAGCTCGACCTTTGCTGGGTCTTCGTTGCCAAGCACGATCCCGCCGCATGGATCAACAAGCTTGCCGATCGTCTGATCTCGGTTCACGTCAAGGACCGCGCACCCGAAGGCGAAGCCACGGATGAAAGTGGCTGGGCAGATGTTGGTCATGGCGTCATCGAATGGCCGCCGATTGTTGCAGCTCTCAAAGACGCAGGCGTTCCGCGCTATGTGATCGAGCACGACAACCCCAATAACCAAGAGCGTTTGATCACTCGGTCCTACGCATCCGTTTCCAAATTCTAAGGATTTAGACCCATGGCCAAACTTGGCGTAGGTATTATCGGTTGTGGTAACATTTCGACCACATACCTTAAATATGCCCCGGCGTTCAAAGCGCTGGACCTCAAAGCTGTTGCGGACATCAACATGGACTCCGCAAAAGCGCGCGCCGAAGAATTCGGCGTGCAAGCGATGACCGTAGACGAGCTGCTAGCTTCGGATGAGATTCAGGTTGTCGTTAACCTGACGATCCCTGCCGCGCACTTCCCGATCACCAAGCGCATTCTTGAATCGGGCAAGCACGCATACTCGGAGAAGCCGCTCGTTCTAACCCTCGAAGAGGGTGAAGAGCTTCGCCGGATCGCCAACGAAAAAGGTCTTCGCGTAGGTTCTGCGCCTGACACATTCCTTGGCGGCGCGCATCAGGCTGCTCGTGAAGCCATTGATAACGGTAAAACCGGAAAAATCGTTGGTGGCACCTGTCACTTCATGGGTCACGGCATGGAAGCATGGCACCCGAACCCTGATTTCTTCTTCAAGCCCGGTGGCGGCCCGATCCTCGATATGGGTCCCTACTATATCACCAACCTCGTTCAGCTGATCGGACCGGTGAAGTCGGTGACCGCAATGACCACCGCTGCGTTCGCGACCCGTACCATTGGTAACGGTCCGCGCGACGGCGAAGTGATCACTGTTGAAACGCCGACCAACATTCATGCTCTGCTCGAGTTCCATAACGGTGCTGTTGTGACGGTTGGCGTGTCTTGGGATGTTTGGGCACATCGCCATCCGAACATGGACCTCTACGGTGAACTGGCTTCGCTCTATGTTCCTGATCCGAACTTCTTTGGCGGTGATGTGACCCTTACCGACGAAAAGGGTGAAAAGCACATTCTCGACCACAAGGGCCACCCGTGGTCGGTTCACAATCAGGAAAACCACCTCGGCGAGCCGATCTCGAACTATCGCTGTGCAGGCCTTGCCGACATGGTTACCGCGATCGAAGAAAACCGTCAGCACCGCTGCAACATCGATCTCGCTGTGCACGTGACCGAAGTTATGACTTCGGTTCTCAAGGCAGGAGCAGAGCGCACTTGGGTCGAGATGACCACAACGTGCGAACGTCCCGAATATATCGGGCCGGACGAAGCCAAGGCGATGATGAACTGAGGTTTCCAACAATGAAAATCACAAGGGCCGCTCTATTGAGCGGCCCTTTGTTTTAGTTCCCGAGACCTGCTTCTGCCTCAATCTGGCGTTTGGATTTACGTTCGCGCTCTGTCGCAGATTTCAGCTGACCACATGCCGCCATAATGTCTTCACCGCGCGGTGTTCGGATCGGCGAGGCATAGCCCGCTTTGTAGATGATATCGGCAAAGGCTTCGATGCGCTCCCAATCGCTCCGCTGGTATGGAGCACCAGGCCATTCGTTGAACGGGATCAGGTTGATCTTGGCTGGAACGCCCTTGATCAGTTTGACAAGACGGCGGGCGTCATCGTCGCTGTCATTCACATCTTTGAGCATCACGTATTCAAAAGTGATCCGCTCGGAATTCGACGCCTTGGGATATTCCTTGAGCGCTTGCATCAGGGTCGCGATGTTCCACTTCTTGTTCACTGGAACCAACTTATCGCGGATTTCATCGGTAGTGGCGTGGAACGACACGGCAAGCTGGCAGCCAATCTCTTCCGCGGTGCGGGCAATCTCGGGCACAACGCCCGAGGTCGACAGCGTGATACGGCGACGCGAGAGAGAAATACCCTCGGGGTCCATCGCTATCTTCATCGCATTGCGCACATTTTCGAAATTATAAAGCGGTTCACCCATACCCATCAGCACGATGTTTGACAGCAGACGCTGTTCGTTCTTGGGCGCGCCCTGTTCGGGCCATTCACCAAGATCGTCACGGGCCAGCATGACCTGACCGATGATCTCGCCTGCGGTAAGGTTGCGCACAAGCTTCTGCGTTCCTGTGTGACAGAACGAACAGGTCAGCGTGCAGCCCACCTGAGAAGAGACGCAGAGCGTACCTCGATCTT
>CAYWUN010000035.1:0-25678 GCA_964461315.1 uncultured Aestuarium sp. | reverse complement strand
TCGGGCCGGGACGGTACAACGCCACAAGAGCAACGATGTCCTCGATACAGGTGGGCTTCATCCGCTTGAGCGCGTCCATCATGCCGGTGGATTCCACCTGGAACACGGCGACGGTCTTGGCTGCGGCGTAGAGTTTATAGGTATCCTCGTCATCAAGCGGGATGGCGTTTATCTCGTTCTCCGCGCCCTCGGCAGGTTGGTAAAGCTGATGCCCGTCCGCCGCGACATGAAGTGGGCGTCCTGATTTGAAGATCAGGTTCATCGCCGACTGGATCACCGTCAGCGTCTTGAGACCCAGAAAGTCGAACTTCACCAGACCGGCCTGTTCAACCCACTTCATGTTGAACTGGGTCGCAGGCATGTCGGAACGCGGATCTTGATAGAGCGGAACCAGTTCGTCCAAGGGACGGTCCCCGATCACCACCCCTGCCGCGTGGGTCGATGCGTTACGAAGCAAACCTTCGATCTTCATCCCGTAATTCAGAAGCCGATCAACGACTTCTTCATTACGAGCCTCTTCGCGCAGACGGTCTTCTTGAGCGAGCGCCTGTTCAATTGACACAGGCTTCACGCCCTCCACAGGTATCATCTTGGACAGACGATCGACCTGACCATAGGGCATTTGCAGAACCCGACCGACGTCGCGCACGGCAGCCTTCGACAAGAGCGCACCAAAGGTGATGATCTGCCCAACCTTATCGCGCCCATATTTCTGCTGAACGTAACGGATTGTCTCTTCTCGACGGTCCATACAGAAGTCGATATCAAAGTCAGGCATCGAAACACGTTCAGGATTAAGGAAGCGTTCGAACAGAAGTGAGTAGCGCAGCGGATCAAGGTCCGTGATCGTCAGAACATACGCGACGAGCGAGCCTGCACCCGAACCACGGCCCGGCCCTACGGGAATGCCATTATCCTTTGACCACTTGATAAAGTCGGCAACGATAAGAAAGTAGCCGGGGAAGCCCATCCCCTCGATAATATCGAGCTCGAATTTGAGACGTTCTTCATAGACTTTTCGGTCTGCTACGGCCTGAATAACCGAGAGACGCTTGTCCAAGCCTTCCCAAGCCTGACGACGCAATTCCTCGACCTCATCAGCGGCAAAGATTGGAAGGATTGGTGCGCGCTTATAAACCTTAAATGCACAACGCTTCGCGATCTCAATTGTATTTTCAATCGCCTCTGGGAGATCGGCAAAGAGCGCAACCATTTCCTCTTGGCTCTTGAAATAATGCTGAGGGGTCAGGCGGCGGCGCGGCTCTTGCTGATCGACATAAGCCCCTTGGGCAATACAAATCAGTGCGTCATGTGCTTCGTAAATGTCACCTTTTGGGAAATAGACATCGTTCGTCGCGACAAGAGGAATATCCATTCCATATGCCATTTCGATGTGGCCGCGTTCGCTTAGTCGCTCTGCTTCTGGAAGCCCACCTTCTTCGGGATGGCGTTGCAGTTCAATATAGATTCGATCCGCGTAAATTTTGTGAAGCGCCTGAACAAGCGCTTCCGCTTTTCCGCGCTGCCCCATCCGCAAAAGCCGCCCAACAGGCCCATCTGGACCTCCAGTAAGGCAAATCAGTCCCTCGTTATAAGCTTTGAGATCATCAAGCGTCACATGTGGAAGCCGCCCACCCTGATCCAAATAAAGCGCCGAATTGAGCTTCATCAGGTTCATGTAGCCTTGCTCTGTCTGGGCCAAGAGCACGATTGGCGCAGGCGGCTCGGGTCGCTTCCCCGGCTCGACCTCGACATATGCAAGATCGACCTGACATCCAACAATAGGTTGAACGCCGTCTTTGCCTGCGTATTCCGAGAACTCCAATCCGCAGAACATGTTATTGGTGTCTGTCACCGCCACCGCAGGCATATTCATAGCAGCAGCCATGCCCGCCAGTTTCTTGACGCGAACCGCGCCTTCAAGCAGCGAATATTCAGTGTGGACGCGGAGATGGATAAATCGGGCAGAGTCACTCATACCGCCAAGCTATCGCACCAAATCCCCAGAGGGAATATCCAAAGGCACTGAGAGGATTTTGCACAAATTTTGCACATAAGCACAGGATCAGAGCGGCAGAGTGCTGGTTTTCCCTTGCCAAATGGCTCTGGCCTTTGGTCTATTTGATCTAATCACGGGCGCTGGATCTACGCCGCATCGATCCTGCAACGACCCCTTCACGACGGTAAGGCGGCGGGTTTTCACATGGACATCGAGTTTCTTCTGAATGGAGAGACCATCCGGCTGACCACCGCGCCGACTCGGACTTTTCTCGAGTGGTTACGCGAGGAACGCGACCTAACTGGCACCAAGGAAGGCTGTAACGAGGGTGACTGCGGCGCATGCACCGTCGTCGTTCAGGACGAAAGCGGCGTGAAGGCGCTCAACGCCTGTATCCTCTTCCTACCCCAACTTCACGGCAAGGCAGTTCGCACCGTCGAAGCATTTGGCGACAAAGGGCTTCACCCTGTGCAGTCCGCTATGATCGAACATCACGGCTCTCAATGTGGGTTTTGCACGCCGGGTTTTGTGGCCTCGATGGTGGCAGCTCATGCGCAGGGCCGTATCGACCACGACACGGTTTTAGCAGGGAACCTCTGCCGCTGCACTGGATATGCGCCAATCATTCGCGCAGCCGAGGCCGCAGAGGCAAGCGCGCTTCCCGCGTGGATCGCCGAGGACCGCGCAAAGTTATCGATGCTGACCGCACAGGCACCGTTTTCCCCGACGAGCTCGGATGAACTCGCCGCATGGTATCAGGCAAATCCAGACGCCACCTTGATCGCAGGCGCGACAGACGTTGGCCTATGGGTGACCAAGCAACTTCGCGACCTGACCAAAGTTGCATTCCTCTCCAAATGTGAGGACCTGCAAGACATTCGCGATGTTGGTAATGACCTTCAGATTGGCGCCGCAGTCACGATGAATGAAGTTCGCGAAGCGCTGAAAGACAGCCACCCCTCTTACGCCGAGATGATCCGCCGCTATGCGTCTGAACAAGTGCGCAATGCCGCAACACTTGGCGGCAATATCGCGAACGGCTCCCCGATAGGAGACAACCCGCCCGTTTTGATTGCCATGGGGGCCATGCTTCAGCTGCGCAAAGGAAATGAGCGAAGGAGTATGCCGCTTGAGGACTTCTTTATCGACTATGGAAAGCAAGACCGCGCAGCGGGCGAATTCGTAGAAGCTGTCTCCATTCCGAAAACGGCTCCAAATCTGAAGTGCTACAAAATCTCCAAACGCTTTGATCAGGACATTTCGGCCGTCCTTGGTTGTTTCAATATCAACGTCGAAAACGGCAAAGTGTCTGCGGCTCGGATCGCCTTTGGCGGAATGGCTGCAACACCAAAACTTGCAAAACATGCGATGAAAGCACTCATTGGGTCTTCATGGGATCAGGACGCAATTAACCGTGCCAAGACCGCGTTGGAAAAGGACTTCAGCCCAATTTCCGACATGCGCGCGAGTGCTGGCTACCGCCTTGAAGTGGCTAGCTCGCTTTTTGACCGTTATTTTGCTGAACGATCTGGTGCCGCAGTAAGCGTGCTGGAGGTCCGAGCATGACCGTTCATCGCTCTTCCCCCCATGACAGCGCTCCGCTCCACGTCACCGGTGCGGCGCGGTATGTTGACGATATCCCTCTCCCGCGAGGGTCACTCCATCTCGCTTTTGGCCTTTCAACAATTGCCCGAGGCCAAATCGTTGCGATTGACCTTTCCAAGGTTCGCGCGGCCCAAGGCGTAGTTAAGGTCCTAGTCGCTGCGGACCTTCCAAATGCCAACGACGTCTCCGCAGGAGCGCACGACGAACCACTCTTGAGTGACGGGAAAATCCATTATTATGGCCAGCCGATCTTCCTTGTAATCGCAGACAGCCACCTCGCCGCCCGCAAGGCCGCGCGTCTGGGCAAAATCACCTACGCCGAAGAAACACCGATCCTTTCCATCGACGATGCCTTGCGTGCAAACAATCGCTTTGAAGAAGGGCCCCGCGTTTGGAGCAAAGGCGATAGCGAAACGGCAATCAATTCGGCCCCTCGTCGGATTTCTGGGCGGATCACAGTGGGGGGTCAAGAGCACTTCTATCTAGAGAGCCAAGCGGCTTTGGCTTTTCCGCAAGATAATGGGGATATGGAGGTTCACTCCTCGACCCAGCACCCGACGGAAATCCAGCACAAGGTCGCCGAAGCCCTCGACATACCGTTCCATGGTGTACGGGTTGAAACGCGCCGAATGGGCGGCGGCTTTGGCGGCAAAGAAAGCCAAGGCAACGCCCTAGCCGTTGCCTGCGCTGTTGCGGCCAAGCTCACTGGGCGTGCTTGCAAGATGCGCTACGACCGCGACGACGACATGGTGATCACCGGCAAGCGGCACGATTTCGAAATCGACTACGACGTTGGCTTTGACAACGTTGGCCGCATTCTCGGTATTGAGTTCGTGCAAAAGACACGCGGCGGCTGGGCTTTGGATTTGACCTTGCCGGTCGCGGACCGCGCGATGCTTCATTCGGACAACGCCTATCTACTTGATCACGTGAAGATCACTTCACACAGGCTCAAAACCAACACCACATCGGCAACGGCCTTCCGAGGATTTGGTGGACCACAGGGCGTTTTGGGTATCGAGCGCGTCATGGACCATATCGCGCATGAACTTAAAGCAGATCCAATAGAAGTTCGGCGGGCCAACTACTATGCGCCCATGAGCACATCGAAAAAGAGTATAGGGACTTCAAACACAACGCCCTATGGGATGTTGGTTGAGGACTTTATCTTGGACGAAATGACCGACGCCTTTCTTGAAAGCACTGAATACCAAAAGCGCCGCAAAGAGATTGATACTTGGAACGCAGAGCAGCCGATCCTTAAGAAGGGCATTGGCTTTTCCCCAGTAAAGTTTGGCATTTCATTCACGCTGACCCACCTCAATCAAGCGGGCGCTTTGGTGCACGTTTATGCCGATGGTTCGATACGCATAAACCACGGCGGAACCGAAATGGGACAAGGTCTTTTCCAAAAGGTCGCTCAAGTTGCCGCGCATACTTTCGGTGTGGGATTGGAAACGATCAGGATCACAGCGACCGACACTGCAAAGGTTCCAAACACCTCAGCCACAGCTGCTTCCTCCGGTTCCGACCTCAATGGGATGGCCGTCAAGATTGCCTGTGATACAATAAAAGAACGCCTGATCGAAGTTGCCACGACAGAGTTCGGCTGCAAAGCCGGACACATTCGATTTGAGAACAGCTCCGTTTACGGCCCCAATGCCTCGATGAGCTTTGCTGATCTCGCATCTCGCGCCTATCAATCGCGTGTCAGCCTCTCGGCAACAGGCTTCTACAAGACTCCAGATTTAAGCTGGGACCGCATCGAAGGCAAAGGCCGCCCCTTCTTCTACTTTGCACAAGGTCTTGCCTTAACAGAGGTCGTAATCGACACCCTGACAGGCGAAAATCGTATCCTGAGAACCGACATCCTCCACGATGCAGGTTCTTCGCTGAATCCCGCTTTGGACATTGGGCAAATCGAGGGCGGATTTGTTCAGGGTGCCGGATGGCTCACCACTGAAGAGCTCGTTTGGGACGATAAAGGTCGCTTGAGAACCCACGCTCCGTCCACCTATAAAATCCCAGCTTGCTCTGATCGCCCCGAGATTTTCAATGTCACCCTTTGGGACGCGCCCAACCCGATGGTGACCATTTTCCGATCCAAAGCAGTAGGCGAACCCCCATTTATGCACGGGATTTCCGCCTTTTTGGCGCTCTCGAATGCTGTTGCGGCTTGCGGTCCAAATTACCCAGCGCTCCAAGCGCCCGCGACACCCGAAAGCATTTTGGCCGCGATCAAGAGGGCGCAACTATGACCTTTGATCGCAAATTTCTTCAGGACCAAGTTGGGGATGAAATAGCGGTCAGAATACTGATCTCCTCGTCTGCTGGGTCGACCCCTCGAGAGGCAGGGGTTTCGATGCTGGTCTTTTCGGATCGAACACTTGGCACAATCGGCGGGGGCGCTCTCGAACAAGAGGCTATATCTATCGCCCGCGACATCCTCAAAACTGGCAAATCTCGCTGTCAAACCTTTCCACTTGGCCCCAACCTTGGTCAGTGTTGCGGCGGCTCAGTGACGTTGGTCTGGGAACGTCTTACCTCCGTTGATCTACTCGGCACCGGAACCTATCTTCGCCGCATCGACGGTCCAACAAAGGCGCCAGATGTCGCGATCCGTAGAGCCGCTCTGATGCATGCGGGCGCCATGCCTCTTGTGATCGACGGATGGATCGCCGAATCTGAAACCACACCGAAAGTCCCTCTCTGGATTTGGGGAGCAGGTCACGTGGGTCGCGCGCTGGTTCAAGTCCTAGCACCTTTGGGAGAACACAGTATTACGTGGGTGGACACCGACGCCGAGCGTTTTCCCGTCTCCATCCCATCGGAGGTCGAAACAATTATCGCCAAGGAGCCTGCGCGTCTCGCTCCTTTCGCTCCGATCGATGCCGAACACATCGTGCTCACCTATAGCCATGCTCTCGATCTTGCGCTGTGCAACGCGCTGCTGTCGCACGAATTTTCCCGCGCTGGGGTGATTGGGTCCGCGACAAAATGGTCGCGCTTTAGTAAAAGACTTGGAGAAATGGGCCATTCTCGCGCAAAGATCGCGCGGATTGACTGTCCAATTGGCGAACCAAGACTTGGCAAACACCCCCAAGCCATTGCACTTGGAGTAGCGGCACAGATGCTGATGCGAAGTAGCGAACTTGCGCGACTAAAGGGAGAGACAGGGTGAGGGAAAAGCTGCTTGAGCTCAAAGGCCTAACCAAAGCCTATCCTGGGGTCGTCGCGAACTCAGAGGTCTCTTTTACAATTGGAAAAGGCGAAATCCATGCGCTTCTCGGTGAGAATGGCGCGGGGAAATCAACGCTGGTCAAAACAATTTACGGTCTCGTGAAACCAGACCACGGGACAATGTTGCTCAATGGTGCCGAGTTCCGACCCTCCGAGCCCAAAGCCGCTCGTGCAAATGGGGTTGGGATGGTCTTCCAGCACTTCTCGCTTTTTGACGCTTTGAGCGTGGCAGAGAATATCGCCCTCGGAATGGAGAACCCACCGCCGTTCTCTGAACTTTCTTCTCGCATTAAAAAAGTGTCCGAGACATACGGACTTCCGCTTGATCCCGCGCGCGTGGTCGGGGACCTTTCCGCCGGCGAGCGTCAACGTGTCGAGATTATCCGCTGCCTTCTTCAGGACCCACGGCTCTTGATCATGGATGAACCGACTTCGGTCCTCACTCCTCAAGAAGTCGCGACCCTTTTTGACACACTGCGCCTTCTGTCGACCAAAGGCACAGCGATCCTCTATATTTCGCACAAATTGGAAGAAATAAGGACGCTATGCGAACACGCGACGATCTTGCGCCACGGCAAAGTGGTCGGAACCTGTGATCCACGCGAAACTTCTGCCAGAGAAATGGCCGAGATGATGGTCGGTAGCAAACTCCATACGCCTAGCAACCTCTCTAAAAAGACCGGCGAAGTCCTGCTTGAACTCAAAGGGCTTAGCGCCCCTGCCCCGCATCGCTTTGGAACAGCTCTCAAGAACATCAATCTATCCGTCCGTTCGGGTGAAATTGTTGGAATCGGCGGCGTGGCGGGCAATGGTCAGGACGAGCTTGTCGCCGCACTATCGGGCGAAATGCGCACCAATCCTAACATGGTCCAACTCGATGGCCGCGCCCTTGGTGGTGCGGGGCCGAATGAACGCCGCGCTCGTGGACTTTGCGCAGCACCGGAAGAGCGCAATGGTCACGCCGCTGCGCCCGATATGACCCTAACCGAGAATGCACTTTTGACGGCGAGAACCCGCAAAAAGCTGAACTCGAACGGTTTTGTAGATTGGACGAAAGCGCGCACTTTTGCACAGGACGTTATCAAAGCCTTTGACGTTCGTACCCCTGGGCCAGAAAATGCAGCCCGTTCGCTTTCGGGCGGCAATCTTCAGAAATTCGTTATCGGCCGTGAGATCATGCAAAAGCCTCGTGTGCTTGTCGTGAACCAGCCAACATGGGGCGTGGATGCTTCGGCTGCGGCATCCATTAGGCAAGCTCTTCTCAATCTTGCGGCAGAGGGCGCGGCCGTCGTGTGTATCTCACAAGACCTTGATGAGTTGATGGAAATTTCGGATCGGTTCGCAGCGCTCAACGCAGGCGAGCTTGCACCTCCACGCCCAACTCAAGGGCTTACAGTTGAAACAATCGGGCTCATGCTTGGCGGCGCCCACGACATGGAGCCTGCCGATGCTCAAACTTGAAAAACGCCCACAGCCATCCAAAGGATGGACCTTCGGCGCACCGATCCTCGCGGTTGTGTTGACAATCATTTTGGGAATGGGCCTCTTCGCGATATTAGGCAAAGACCCGATCCTCGCGACAAAGGTCATTTTCTGGGACCCCCTCTTTGGTGAGTTCGCAGACCTCGACCGGCCAGACGTGATCAAAAAGGCGGCTCCACTCATCCTTATTGCAATAGGTCTCTCCTTTGGGTTCCGAGCGGGTATTTGGAACATCGGCGCCGAGGGGCAATACATCATCGGAGCAATCGCTGGGGCAGCCATTGCTCTTGCCTTTTACCCGATGGAGGCGCGTTGGCTTATTTTCCCAATGACGATCTTGTTTGGTGCATTGGGTGGTCTTGTTTGGGCGATGATCCCTGCGCTCTTGAAGGTTTACTTCAAGACCAACGAAATCCTTGTCTCGTTGATGTTGGTTTATGTCGCCGAGGTCTTGATCAAGGCGATGGCCATTGGTGCGCTGCGTGATCCAGACGGTTTTGGTATGCCGGGATCTCGCGACCTCAGACGTTTCGCTTCGGCGGCCAACCCTGACCTGATCGCAGGGTCGGGCGTTCACCTAGGCGTCGTTGCTGCTGTCATCTCGGTCATTGCCGCCTACATTGCGCTCACCCGACATCAGTTTGGTTTCGATGTGCGCCTTGCGGGGCAAAGCCCAAAGGCGGCAGCATTTTCAGGTGTGAACCCGAACAAACTGATCCTCATCTGCATGGGTATTTCGGGTGCTCTCGCAGGTCTCGCAGGGGTGTTCGAAGTTACGGGCCCATCAGGTAAAATCTTGGGAAGTTTCCCGACCTATTATGGTTTCACTGCTATCATCGTCGCCTTTCTTGGGCGCCTCCATCCGGTTGGGATTTTCCTTGCAGGTATCTTGCTTGCCCTCACCTACATCGGCGGCAACCTTGCTGAACAATCCCTTGGCCTTCCGTCGGCTGCGATCAAGTGTTTCCAAGGTCTGTTACTCTTCTCTCTCTTGGGTGTTGATCTCTTGACGAACTACCGCATCAAACTTCGTCGCATTGGGGAGGCCAAGTAATGGATATTAACCCAATCCTTCTGCTTGCAGCTTTAATGGTCGCCTCGACCCCGATCCTTTTGGCGGCGATTGGCGAACTTGTCGTCGAACGAGCCGGAGTTCTTAACCTTGGCGTCGAAGGAATGATGATCACCGGCGCAGTCTGCGGGTATATCGTGGGCCACGGCACCGAAAACCCCTATGTAGGCTTCATCGGAGCCGCACTCGCAGGGGCAGCGCTTTCCTTTATCTTTGCCCTTTTGACCCAGTTCCTTCTGACCAATCAAGTCGCGACCGGACTTGGCCTGACGATGTTCGGCCTTGGTCTTGCTTCGCTCATTGGGCAAGGTGCGGTGGGGTCAAGTGACCTAATTGTAGCCAAACTGAACCTACCGATTATCTCGGACATTCCAGTGATCGGACGCATCCTCTTTCAGCATGATCCGATCGTGTATGTGAGCCTTCTTCTGGTTGCAGGTGTCTGGTGGTTCCTGACCAAATCGCACCTCGGCCTCGTGCTCCGTGCAGTTGGCGAAAACCATGACGCCGCGCACGCTCTTGGCTACAACGTTCGCCTCGTTCGGGTGCTGGCAATTCTCTTTGGCGGAGCCTGCGCTGGGCTCGCAGGAAGCTACATCAGCCTCGTTCGCGTTCCACAATGGATCGACGGAATCACCAGTGGCGCAGGGTGGATCGCTCTTGCCATCGTCGTTTTCGCAAGCTGGAATCCTTGGCGACTTATAGCGGGTGCTTATCTTTTTGGCGGAGTCACCGTTCTTCAGCTCAACCTACAAGCGGAAGGTTTGAAGATTCCGACAGAATATCTTTCCATGGCTCCATATTTAGCGACGATCCTTGTACTTGTCGTGATACGAGCAGGACGTGCGCCCGGTTCGCTGGGCAAGAGTTTTCACCCCTCTAGCTAAGAGGGTCGATGCAATTGCTGAGGCACTAATCGCTTTGGCACAACTGGGAGACTAAAACATGAAACGCAGAACACTGCTTGCAACTGGCGCCGGCGCTGCCATGGCTGCTGCACTGGGCCTTCCAGCCCGCGCACAGGACAAAACCAAGGTCGGCTTCATCTACGTAGGCCCAATCAATGATGGCGGCTGGACCCAGCACCACCACGAGTCGGCCCTCGAAATGGCTGCGCATTTTGGCGACGCTGTAGAGCTCGTATATCAGGAATCGGTTCCCGAAGGCCCTGACGCAGAGCGCGCAATCACTCAGATGGCTCGCGGTGGCGCTGACATCATCTTCACCACCTCGTTTGGCTTCATGGACCCGACTATCAATGTCGCCGCAAACTTCCCTGACGTGAAGTTCGAGCACGCAACAGGTTATAAGCAAGCCGACAACGTTTCGGTTTATTCCGCACGCTTCTATGAGGGCCGTGCGATTCAGGGCACCCTTGCTGGCCGCGTCACCAAGACGAATAAGATCGGCTACATCGCTTCGGTTCCGATCCCAGAGGTTATCCGCGGTATCAACTCGGCATACCTCCACGCCAAGAAGGTAAACCCTGATGTAGAATTCAAGATCATCTGGATCTTTGAATGGCTGAACCCTGCGAAAGAAGCAGACGCAGCCAAGGCTCTTATCGAGCAGGGTTGTGACGTTGTGCTTCAGCACACCGACTCGACCGCACCGCATCAGGCCGCGAAAGAAGCCGGCAACGTCTATACCTTCGGTCAGGCCGCTGACATGGCTGAATACGGCCCGATGCCACGCATTTCGTCGATCATCGACAACTGGGCACCCTACTATATCGAGCGCGTACAAGCTGCGATCGACGGCTCTTGGGCGTCTGTGAACACTTGGGACGGCATTGCCCCTGGCATGGTTGGCATCGGCGAGATTTCGGACGCTGTTCCCGCAGAGGTCAAAGCCGAAGCTGAAGCAATGCGCGACGCTATTGCTGCTGGCGAATATCACCCGTTCACTGGCCCAATCAACAAGCAGGACGGCACCCCGTGGCTTGCTGAGGGCGAGACTGCAAACGACGGCGATCTCGCTGGCATGTTCTTCTACGTCGAAGGCGTCGAAGGCGACATTCCGTCCTGATCCGCTTGGATTATTAAAAGCGAGGGGCGGCCATTCGGTCGCCCCTTTGCTTTTGCGATTGCGGCACTTAGGTTGCGGTCATGACGACACCCATCCTCTATTCTTTCCGCCGCTGCCCCTATGCTATGCGCGCACGCCTCGGTATCGCCGCATCCGGCATAAAGGTGGAGCTGCGTGAAATTGTGCTGCGCGACAAAGCGCCAGAATTTCTTGAGGCATCGCCAAGCGGTACTGTCCCCTGTCTGGTGACACAAGACTTTGTCATTGATGAAAGCCTCGACGTGATGAATTGGGCGCTCGCTCAAGCCGACCCAGAGGGCTGGCTGTCTATGTCTGAGGAAGGGCACGATTGGATTGCCCGCTGCGATGGCCCCTTCAAAAAGGCGCTCGACCGCACGAAATACGGGACGCGCTATCCAGACTGCAACCCGAGCGAAGAGCGCATAAAAGCGCACGAGTTCTTGCATGACCTAGATCAGAAAATCGACGGATGGATTTTCGACAAACCGACAATGGCAGATTTTGCGATCCTACCCTTTGTGCGCCAATTCGCCCTCATCGACAAAGAACTCTTCGAAGCGCAGGGTTGGCCTAACCTCAAGCCTTGGCTGGAGCGTTTTCTCGCTTCGGATCGCTTCATAAACATCATGGCCCGCCACAACAAATGGCAGGCCGGAGATGCACCGATCAGCTTTCCTTAGCGATAAACTTCATCCTCGGTCGGGAACGCACGCGTTTTGACGTCCTCGGCATAGCGACGCACCGAGTCCTCGATCATCGGGCCGAGCTGGCCGTAAACCTTTACGAACTTCGGGGTCCAAGGGTTCAGGCCAAGCATATCTTCGAGCACAAGGATTTGCCCGTCACATTCGACCGAAGCACCAATCCCGATCGTCGGGATATCGATCTCTTTGGTGATCTTGGCGGCAAGGGGTTCAACCATCCCTTCAAGCACAACCGAGAACGCCCCCGCTTCGGTAACGGCCTTTGCATCCTCGATATGCGCTGCCCAAGTATCCTCGTCACGACCTTGGGTTTTAAATCCACCCATCACGTGGCTTGACTGAGGCGTCAGGCCGATATGCGCCATCACTGGTATACCGCGTTCGACAAGAAAACGAATGGTCTCTGCCATACGCTTACCACCTTCAAGTTTGACCGCACCGCAGCCCGTCTCTTTCATGATCTTGGCGGCATTGCGGAAAGCCATATTTGGGCTCTCCTCATAGGTGCCAAAGGGCATATCCACGACGATCAATGCCTTTTTGGTGCCACGCACTACGGCCTTGCCGTGCATAATCATCAGATCAAGTGGCACACCTACGGTCGATTCCATCCCATGCATCACCATCCCGAGGCTATCGCCCACTAGGATGAAGTCTGCATATTTATCAACGATTGCAGCGGTATGCGCATGATAAGAGGTCAGCGACACAATCGGCTCGCCACCCTTGCGACGCGCAATTTGCGGAACTGTCGTGCGACGGATGACTTCGGTCTGAGCGCTCATTTGGCAATCTCCCTCTGATCAATGAGTAGGACAGTGTTGTCCTCGGGGCCGAATTCGGCGGAAATCATAATCCCGATGTCAGTTTGCGGAATGCCTGACACCGGCGCAAGAGTAAGTGCCTCTACGATGTCAACCGCAACAAGACGGGCACGAGGCTCGGCGTTGATGGTATCACGAATAGCTGCATCAATATCCTCGACCGTTCCGCCCTTTGCGGCGATCGCTTCGGCCTTGGCCAACGACTGGCTTAGCACCACCGCTGCTGCGCGGTCCTGAGACGACAGGCGCACATTGCGAGACGACATAGCAAGGCCATCTGCTTCACGCACAGTCGGAACTCCATGAACTCGGGTCGGCACAAAAAGATCAAGCGCCAGACGCCGAATGACTTGAAGTTGTTGGTAGTCCTTTTCACCAAAATAAGCGTTGTCCGCGCCCACAATATTGAAAAGCTTGGTGACGACCGTGCAGACGCCGCGGTAGTGACCGGGACGCACAAGGCCATGGAGCATATTTGCAAGGCCCGTCGTCTCGACAATGGTCTCGGCACCATCTGGATACATTTCCTGAACATTGGGAATGAAAACAGCAGTCACACCCGCCGCCTCGAGCATCGCGCAATCAGCAGCTTCGGTGCGAGGATAATTTTCAAGATCAGATTGCTGCCCGAATTGTGTCGGGTTCACAAATATTGTGGCGACCACGTTATCGTTCTGGGCACGGGCTGAGGCGACGAGCGACATATGGCCCTCGTGCAGAGCGCCCATCGTCGGAACAAGACCAATCGAATGACCCATTGCTTTTCGCCCAGCGACGAAAGCGCGAAGGTCAGCAATCGTTCGACAGACTTGCATAAGAACTCCCCCAAATCCCTTTGCACGAATGTGTAGCCTCCTCGCTGCATCGCGGCAAGCGGCTGCGCGATATTATAACGCTAACATTGCTTTACGAGAAGCGGCCAAGTGCCTCTGCCTGCCCCACACAGACAGAGGCGTGTCGTGACGCAAGAAACGCGCGTCTCGACGGTTGGACCTTTTCCACTGTCATTACCAAGTATCTTGACTGACAGGTAATCGAGAGTAACGGCTTCGACGATGGCTGTCTTAGGGGAGACACGCCGATTATTGCGCTGTCGGTTTTGGACAGATTCAGGTCGGCTGTTTCCCTTGCTCAGCTAAGAATTTGGGGCAAATTGCTCCCAACTAAAAATGCGGGAGTCGCCCATATGAAAACCCAAGTTCGTGCCCTTGTCGTCGGTGGTGGTGCCGTCGGTGCATCGATCGCCTATCACCTCGCCAAAGCTGGTTGGGAAGATGTTATGCTTCTCGAGCGTGACGAGCTTACCTCTGGCTCGACATGGCACGCCGCTGGTCTTTTGCCGCTCTTCAACATGAGCTACGCGACCACGCACATCCACAAATATTCTGTCGACTTTTACAAAACGCTCGAGGCTGAAACTGGCCTAAACGCTGGTTTCTCTATTTGCGGCAACCTGCGTATGGCGCAGACCCAAGAGCGTATGGACGAATACATGCTCTATTCGTCTGTCGCCGAAACCGCTGACGTCTACCACGAGTTTCTGACACCGAACGAGATCAAGGAACGCTGGCCAATGGTGCGCACCGACGATCTCAAAGGTGCTTTGTTCCACCCGCAGGACGGCTATATCAACCCTGCCGACGTGACCCAAGCCATGGCCAAAGGCGCGCGTCAGCGCGGCGTGATCATTGAACGCAAATGGCAGGTCGATGGCTACAAATGGACCGGCGATCACTGGGACGTCACCGTCACCAAGATGGTCGAAAAGGGCGGCAACCTTGTTCCCTCTGACGAGCAGGTTGTAATCTCGGCCGAACACGTTGTGACCGCAACAGGTAACCACGCACAGCGCACCGCAAAACTGCTGGGCATCAAAATCCCAGCGATCCCTGTTGAGCACCAGTTCATCGTGACTGAGCCCGATCCAGCGCTTCAGGCTTACCGTGCCGCTGGCAACCCCGAACACCCCGTCCTGCGTGACGCTGACGCCAAATGGTACGTCCGCGAAGAGCGTGGCGGCTGGATCCTTGGACCGTATGAGCGCGGCGCCCCTGCCCGTTTCGAATACGGCGTGCCCGATAGCTTCCGCGCTGACCTCTTCCCGCTCGACCTCGAGCGTATCGAAGAAGAATACATGTCGATGATCCACCGTATTCCGACTTCGGAAACGGTTGGCCTCAAGGACGACTTCAACGGCCCGATCTGCTACACGCCCGATGGCAACCCGCTCGTCGGTCCCGCCCCAGGTCTGCGTAACATGTGGCTCGCAGAAGGTTTCTCTTTCGGGATCACCGCCGCTGGCGGAACTGGCTATTACCTCGCACAGATGATGGTGAATGGCGAAGCAGAGATCGACATGGCTTCGCTCGACCCCAAGCGTTACGGCTCGTGGATGACCACCGAATACGCGGCCCGCAAGAACGAGGAATGCTACGAGCACGTCTTCATTCTGCACCACCCCGACGAAGAGCGCGAAGCCTGCCGCCCGCTGCGCACCGCCCCGAACTACGACGCGCAAAAGGCGCTTGGCGCGCAATTCGGTCAGGTCAACGGCTGGGAACGTCCAAACTACTACGGTCCGCTGGATGCCCCGTCGTCGTTCGATCATGACAGCCGTTCGTTCCGCCGTGGTGAGTGGTGGCAGTATGCTGAGGCCGAGGCCAAAGCCATCCGCGAAACCGCTGGTATCATCGACGCGACCGCCTTTACCAAGCACCTCGTGCGTGGCCCAGGTGCGACCGCGTTCCTCGACCACTTCACATGCAACAAGCTGCCGAACGTTGGCCGTATCAACCTGACCTACGCGCTGACCGATGCAGGCACGACACGCACCGAATACACCATCGTCCGCCTGAAAGAGAACGAGTACTACCTCATCTCGGCCGGTGCATGGACCGATTACGATGCCGACTTCCTCAAGAAATCGGCCGAGGATTTCATGGTGAACGGTGGCGGTTACATCGACATCCACGACATCACCACCCAGTGGGGCGTCTTTGCGCTGGCAGGGCCGAACAGCCGCGCCATCCTCAAGGAAATCGTTAAGGATGCCGACGTTGATACGGTGCTGGGCAACAAGCGCTTCCCATGGCTGTCTTATCGCGACATCGAGCTGGGCATGTGCCCCGTCCGTGCGGTCCGCGTGGCCTATACTGGTGAGTTGGGCTGGGAACTTCACCACCCCGTCGAGATGGGCAAGTACTTGTGGAACCTGATCATGGAGGCAGGTGTCAAGCATGGCCTGAAGCCCGTCGGCGCCCGCGCACAGAACTGGCTGCGTCAGGAGAAATCCTATCGCGCCTTCGGTAACGAACTGGGCCGTGATGCGACCCCCGCCGAGGCTGGTCTGGACCGCTTTATCGACCTGTCCAAGGACTTCAACGGCAAACAAGCGATGCTCGATACCGGTATCCGCTCCAAGTGCGTGACACTTCTTATCGATGGTCCAACAGACGCTGACCCATGGGGCAAAGAAGCGCTGCGCGACATGGACGGTAATTATGTCGGGCGTCTGACTTCGGGCGGCTATTCGGTCGCCTTTGGTAAGCAAATCGGCATGGGCTATGTGAAGCCAGAAATCGCCGTCGAGGGGACCAAGCTTCAGGTCAAAATTATGGGTCAACTATGGGATTGCGTCATCACAGAAGACAGCCCCTATGATCCAACCAACGTCGTGATCCGCAAAGACGGATAATTCCGTTCACGAGCGAGAAAACAAAGGCAGGCCCGAGAAATCGCGCCTGCCTTATTTATTTCCAATTCTAGTCATTAACCCGCCTTTGACCTTGCGTAGTTATGGTTCCAACAAACTCACTGGGATTGCTGCCGCATGGTCCACTATTCGAAAATCGCTGAAGGCGAAGTTATTAACGCTCCGAGCCAGTCTATTTCGCTGGTGGAAGGGACGCATATCGCGACGCCAATTGGGAACATCCGCATTGAGAACCTGCGAGGGGGCGATCTCGTCGTGACCGAAAACGGCACGCGGGAAATTAAAGCAATCCGCAAACAAACCATTTCTGGGATCGTTTACGCCACAGACCGCCGAAACTGGCCTGTCCAGATCGCCAAGGGATCGTTGGGTTTCAAACTGCCCGAGCGTGATCTTTATGTGCATGGTGCTCAGCGTATATTGTTCCACCACGTCCGCGTGCCGCTGATGTTTGGCGAAGATGCGGTCATGGTTGAGGCGCGCGCGCTCTCTACAAAGGACCAGCCTTACAATTCGCGCGGTCCCGTTACCTATTTCCAGCTCGCATTTGAGTCCGAGGAAATCATCTACGCCGAGGGCGCGCCGGTTGGAAGTTATCTGCCTCACGCAGATGATCTAAATCGCGGCACCGCTGAGGACAAAAAGGCACTGCTCGCCCTTTATCCTCAACTTGAAAACGGCGGCCACGTTCAAGACTGCGGTTACATCATGCTTCATGATTGGGAAATCAAAGCGGCCACCGCATAATAGCGTGAACGCTCTAGAACATATCCGCTATTTTCTCATCCGCTTTATCGCGCTTCGCTAGATGAAACTCTTGAGCCGAATCCGCACGTCCTGCTAACATATCGTCAAATCCGAATTTGATGATGGAAAGAAAATGAAAATCTCTCGCCGCTTCGTACTTGGCGGTCTCGTGGCAGGCGCTACGTCGATCCCACTTCGCGCGCTCGCCCAACTTGATCTCGGTTCGATCAGCATCGAAACACTTTCTGATGGGAACCTAGTCCTTCCCCCGTCTATGTTCCTTGCGGATCGTCCGTTTGAAGATGCGTTTGAAATTCTTGAGGCGGGTGGGTTCTCGACCGAAGAGATCAAACCAGACTGCAACGTGACCCTCTTGCGTGATGGAACGAATACAGTGCTCTTCGACGTGGGGGCGGGCCCGAATTTCATGCCTACCGCGGGAACGCTTCTCGACTCGCTCGACGCTCTCGGAGTGTCACCCGAAGAAATCACGCATGTTCTCTTTACGCACGGCCATCCCGACCATCTTTGGGGCGTTTTGGATGACTTTGACGAGCCGGTTTTCTTCAATGCTCGGCACTTGATGGCGCGAACAGAGCGCGACTTCTGGATGGACCCAGCAACACCTGACCTTCTCGGTGAAGAGCGCCTGGCTTTTGCGGCGGGCGCGATTCGAATGATCGACACATTGGGCGACACGCTCGAAACCTTTGAAGATGGGGAAGAAATCTTACCTGGTATCTTCTCGGTTCCAACGAACGGTCACACTCCCGGCCACACTTCGTTCCGTATAACCAGCGGAAGCGAGCAAATCGTTGTCATCGGGGATGCCATTGGTAATGCCCACGTCGCTTTTGCAGAGCCACTTTGGCATTCGGGTTCGGATCAAGACACCGTCATGGGGGCAGACACCCGCCTTAAATTGCTCACAACGCTTTCAGAAAGCGGAAGTGCGGTCGTCGGCTATCACTTCCCCTTCCCCGGTATCGGCCGCGTGGAAAAGGCGGAAAGCGGGTTCAAGTACACAGCGCTCTGATTTCAGGACATCCAAGCAAAAGCGCCGCCTCAAAGGGCGGCGTTTTTCTTTATGGTTTGCTAAGATTACTCTGCGGCCATCGGTAGGCGTGCCAGTTGGCAATGTGACCAAAGTTCGCCGAGAGCCGAAACAAGATGCTTGATATCTTCGGCAGAATGAACCGGCGAGGGCGTGATGCGCAGTCGCTCCGTTCCCTTAGGAACAGTCGGGTAATTGATCGGTTGAATATAGATCCCGAACTTATCCATCAGGATGTCCGAGATATATTTGCACTTCACCGGATCACCGACCATCACAGGAATGATATGGCTTGGATTTTCGATGTGCGGAATACCGATTTTATCCAGCTCGGCACGGACCTGCGCGACATTCGCCTGCTGACCTTCCCGCTCTTGCGCGGATTGCTTAAGGTGACGGAT
Organism: uncultured Aestuarium sp.; assembly: GCA_964461315.1. Taxonomy (GTDB): domain Bacteria; phylum Pseudomonadota; class Alphaproteobacteria; order Rhodobacterales; family Rhodobacteraceae; genus Marivivens. Next base: position 6,789 of record CAYWUN010000035.1, on the reverse strand, counting down.
CGAAGCACAGGCACCAGCAGCAACAGCAGGCGGCAGAGCCGTCGTAAAGATAAAGCCCGAAGCGAACGAGCGCACAAAATCAACGAGCGCTGCTGATGCTGCAATATAACCGCCGACGACGCCAAAGGCCTTACCAAGGGTGCCCTCAATGACTGTAAGGCGTTCCATCAGACCTTCACTCTCTGCGATACCGCCACCGCGTGGCCCATACATGCCCACCGCGTGCACTTCATCGAGATATGTCATGGCGTTATACTTATCAGCCAGATCACAGATCTCCTTGATCGGGGCGATATCGCCATCCATCGAATAAACCGATTCAAAAGCGATCAGCTTTGGACGCTCGAGCGGCTCGGCTGCCAACAGTTCTTCGAGATGTGCGATGTCATTGTGACGCCAAATTTTGCGTTCGGCTTTGGAATGACGAATGCCTTCGATCATTGAAGCATGGTTCAAAGCGTCTGAAAGGACGAGACAGTTGGGGATCTTGGCCGCGAGAGTGCCAAGAGCCGCCCAGTTCGACACATAACCAGAGGTGAAAAGAAGCGCTGCTTCTTTACCGTGAAGATCGGCAAGTTCTGCTTCAAGAAGGACGTGGTGGTGTGTCGTTCCAGAAATATTGCGTGTGCCACCAGCGCCAGCACCGACGGTATCGAGTGCCTCGTGCATGGCGCCTAGGACGGATGGGTGCTGCCCCATCCCGAGATAGTCGTTCGAGCACCAGATCGTAACTTCGCGCTCACCCTTGCCAGAACGGTTGGTCGCTTGGGGATACTGACCACGATGACGCTCAAGGTCCGCAAACACGCGGTAATTTCCATCGTCACGCAGCTTATCAAGCTCGGCACTAAAGAAGTTCTGGTAGTTCATAAATTATTCTCCGGCGGCTTCGCGGGCGATGCCGTCAAGCAACTCCTGCACCTTTTGCATTACGCCCTCGGGTTGGTTCCGATACCCGATCACGACTTCACCTTCGCGTTCGAAGACGAAGATCGCATAAGGGCAGTGAGCGATATTCATTGGGTCCGCTTCCATCATTTCTCGGGAAATCGAGGCCGAGCAGAACTGAAAGATGTCCGCATTGTCGAAAAGCACGACATCGCTTCCAACCGCACCGGCGGTCCGCGCGAGCATTTCACCTGTGTGGCTTACCCAATCAACGACAAGACCGCGACCAACGATCGCAGTTTCGACGCTGAAGGTCGCGTCATCAAAGCTTCCATCAAAATTATAGACAGTAGCTTCTTCAGCCATCGCCATTGAGGAAGTCAGAATAAGAAATGCAGCAGCTAAACGGGTCATGCGTAGGGCCCTTTCCGAAAGCGTTGATACAGGGGGGATCATATCAGAACTTTGATCTCGATCATATTCCCCCCTGTTTCTAGTTCAGGGGACGTGCCCGCCGACTCACGTCGGCGCGCGCGTTTTATTGGCCGCCAGCCGATTGCAGATACGCAATCATAGCCGCGATCTCTTCGTCAGACTTGAACCCTGCGAAGCTCATCTTGGTGCCAGGCATGGCCGACTTGGGATTTGCAAGGAACGCGCCAAGGGTTTCTGCATCCCAGACACCACCATCGGCACCAGCATCCGCAAGCGTGCCAGAGTAGTTGAAGCCCTCGTTCGAACCAATCGTCCGACCAACGACGCCATTAAGTTGCGGACCGGTGCGGTCAACTGCGCCCTCACCGATCTGGTGGCAAGAGCGGCACTTTTTGAAGAGGTTTTCTCCCGCAGCAACAAGCGCAGGATCGATGCCAGCCTCGGCACTTTCAACGGCAGCTTCCGGCGCAGATTCTGCCGCAGCTTCCGCTTCCTCTGCGGCCTTGCGGGCAGCGGTTTCTTCTGGTGTCACATCAAGAACAGACGCGTGCATCGTGATTTCAACGGTCTCTTTGCAGTTCTCCATGCAGATGTCCGGACGGACAAATTGCGGGAATTCCACATCCATGCGGTCATCATCCTTGAAGTTTGCTTCGTTCGGCAAACGGACCTCGGTGAAATTCTCGTTGGAGAGCGTGAAGTCATCGTCAACCAGATCGTTCACGTAAAGCAAGTAGGCGGTGATCGAGTAGACTTCGTCAGGCGTAAGCGAGTTTGCTTCACCAAACGGCATCGCACGGTTCACATAGTCAAAAACTGTTGAAAGGTAAGGCCAGTACGAACCGATGGTCTTGACCGGGTCTTTGCGCGTAAGCGTACCAAAGCCACCAGCAAGAACAGGCCAACGGCCAACAGCTTCACCAAAGTCGCCGTGGCACATCGAGCACTTTTCGACAAAGACTTCTTCGCCGGTCCAAACATCACCCGATCCTTCAGGAAGGCCGTGACCATCTGGGCGAACATCGTCATCCCATGCTGCAATCTCTTCGACCATTGCTTCACGGCCAAGTCCATAGCCGCCTTCAACCGAAGGTGCGAGGCCCGCAACTGCAAGCTCTTCATTACGCGCAGCAAGCTCGGCTGCCGCAGCGGCTTTTGCTTCTTTGGCTTCTTGCGCCTGCGCAGCGTTCAGCTCAATCGCTTCGCGAATGGGCGCGGGGATATCGACAACAAACTGATCGGCCGCGATATATGCAAGTGAAAGCATAGACGCAGCGCCAGCACCCGCAGGCAGGAAAATCTTAAGAAATTTCAACATTTTCAGCCTCGCCGTTTTCGTTCACATACCAAGTCTGGATAGAGTTATTGTGGTAGATCGAGTTTTCGCCGCGGATCGCGCGAAGTTCATTCTTTGTCGGCTGCACATAGCCCGTGTTGTCATGTGCACGCGATTGAAGCAGGAGCGGTTTACCGTCCCATTCAAACTCGTAATAGAAACGGTGCATCGACTTGTTGAGCGAAGGTCCAGACATGCGCGCCTGATGCCAGTTCTTGCCACCATCAATGGTCACATCAACACGAGGGATCGTGCCGCGACCCGACCATGCAACGCCTGTGATGACAGTCCAACCTTTTCCGTGGGTAATCGGCGCTTGCGGGCTCGGGTTGGTAATGACCGATTTGGCATCCATTTCCCAAGTGAAGCGACGCGCAACACCATTGGCGAGAAGGTCGGTGTACTTCGACGTCTCTTCGCGAGCATGCCACGGCTCGTCACCCACTTCGATACGGCGGATCCACTTGACCCACATGTTGCCTTCCCAACCTGGGACAACGAGACGAAGCGGATAGCCCTGCTCGGGACGCAGTGCTTCGCCGTTCATCTTGAACGCAACGAGACAGTCGTCGAGTGCCTTTTCCATCGGGATCGAGCGGTTCATACCAGCGGCGTCTGCGCCTTCGACCATGATCCACTTGCCGTTGGTCTTAACCCCAGCTTCTTCGAGGAGAAGACGGAGTGGCACACCTGTATACATAACGTTATGGATCATACCGTGGGTGAACTGACAGCCGTTGAGCTGTGCACCTGCCCATTCCATCCCCGAGTTCGCAGCGCATTCGAGGAAGTAGACGTGATTTTCACGGGGATAACGCTTGAGGTCTTCCATCGTAAAGACCAGCGGCTTGTCGACCAAACCATTGATCATCAGACGGTGATCTTCTGGAGCGATTTCAGCAACGCCGCCGTGGTGACGCTCGAAGCAGAGACCGTTAGGCGTGATGATACCGTCAAGCTCATGCAGCGGTGTGAAGTTGATCGAGCTGATCGGATCAGCCGTCAGCCACGGAACCGTGCGACGAATGACGTGAGCCTCGTGCTCAGAGGGCATACCGTAAGGTGCCTCATCCACGCCTGCCCCAAGGAACTGACGCCAAGGTTGTTTTTCAGTGATCAACGGATCAGGAGTTGCCTGACCTTGGGCGACACTCGCGCTCGCAACCGCTCCACCGGCGGCAAGTGCGCCGGTAAGGAAGGAGCGACGAGACGGCTTGGTGCCTTTGAACTTCATGTCCATCCTCTTGTCCTCTCTGGAAATTATGCGCCCACGACCTGCACCGACGTGTTCGGCGCAATCGAAATGGCATCTTGTTTACGAATGTGGGCTTCGACGACGTCCCAAATCTCGGGGCCTTCTGTGCCTTCGTTGACCGAGGCCCAACCGGCGACCACATAGCTTTTGGCCGGATCAATGGTCTCGCCCGTCTTGAGTAAGGTGATATCCGAGATCCGCTCGCCAATTGGCTTGTTGATGTCGATCCGATAACCAAGCCCGCCCATGCGAACCATGTCCCCGCCCTGCTGATAATAGGGATCGGGGTTAAAGATATTGTCTGCCACGTCTTCCATGATCGTGTGAATGAATTCACCCGTCATTTCAGTACGGTATGCCTTGGGATAGGTCATCGAAGTAACGTTCCAAAGGTCATCGCGAGTGATTTCCTGACCCGGCATCATCGAAGGCCCCCAACGCACGCCCGGCGACATAGCGATTTCGGCATCCCGCTCAGAGAGGAGCGCATCACAGATTAGGTCATCCCACGACCCGTTGAAGTTGCCGCGGCGGAAGAGAACCGTGTCATCAGCAACTTTACCGATCACGTCATTTAGCTCCGAGTAAGGCGCGCGCTGCTCATCGATAAGGGCGGCGACGTCTGCATCCGGAGTGATTACATCCGAGAAGATAGGGATCAGCTTGTGGCGGAAACCCATCATGCGGCCATCGCGAACATCAAGATCAACGCGGCTCACGAATTTGCCGTTAGATCCCGACGCAATGATGATCGTCTCACCAACGAGAACGGGCTCTGGGAGCGCGTCATGTGTGTGGCCCGAAAGGATAACGTCGATACCCGTCACTCGGGACGCCATCTTCTTATCCACGTCAAAACCGTTATGGCTCAAGCAAACAACAAGCTCTGCGCCCATGCCGCGCACTTCATCGACCATCGCTTGCATGTTCTCGTCACGAATACCGAACGAGTATTCAGGGAACATCCAGCCTGGGTTGGCGATCGGCATATAGGGGAAGGCCTGTCCGATGACGGCTATCTTGACGCCGCCGCGCTCGAAAAACTCATAAGGCTTGAAGTCTTCGGCGGGTTCATCCCATTCCGAGTCAAAAATGTTCTGACCAAGCGCCGCATAAGGCAGACCAGAGATGAGCTCGCGCACACGCTCAGAACCAAGGGTGAATTCCCAGTGGAAGGTCATCGCGTCTGGTTTAAGCGCGTTCATGACATTGACCATGTCCTGACCTGCGGTGTGATAGCAGGTGTAAGAGCCGTGCCATGTATCGCCACCGTCAAGCAGGAGCGCATCTGGACGCTCGGCACGGATCGAGTTGATCACAGTTGCGACTCGATCAAGACCACCCATTTTGCCATAGGTTTTGCCGAGCGCGGAAAAATCGTCGTAGCTGAGCGCATAGTGCGAAGAACTTCCATCTTCGATGCCATAGGCCTTGCGGAAGTCAGCGCCCGTAATGTGCGGAACCGCACCACGGTTGTCACCAACGCCAAGGTTGATCTCGGGTTCGCGGAAATAGATCGGCTTGAGCTGAGCGTGAATATCGGTGACGTGAATGAGCGAGACGTTACCAAATGTATCAAACTGCAAGAGTTGATCCTGAGTCAGCAACTGCTGAGCAGCCAAACGGCCCCAGTTCCCAAAACCAGATGCGCCGTAGATGGCACTTGCGGCCATGCTGGCCTGAAGAAAGTCGCGACGCGAAATCATATCCTGCGGTCCCTTACTACTTTCGTATGCGAAAAGTTGAATGTTTTAAGATAGACAAAGGCCCGAGACGGCGAACCGCTCGGGCCAAAGCTTGATTAGTTACGGACCGAAGGACCTTCGACCGACAGACCGTTGCCGCGCGACGCGACGTAGAGTTCAAGAGCGATGAACTCGGGGCTGTTCGGAGCGTAGGTTTCAGCACGGGTATCACGTACGCAACCCTTGAAGCGACCCTGAACGCCGTTGAGTGCAGCGTTGTTGAGACGATAGGTCGGGAAGCCGTTGATCTGGCCCTGCGACAGGTGGTCTGCGCGGATCATGTTGCCATAGTTCTGCTCGTGGCAGTTCGCACAGCTCAAATCCAGCTGGCCGGTACGGGTATAGTACATCTCTTTACCCTGCGCCCAGATGTCTGCAACCGGACCATCAATCGCAACGTTTACGATGGTTCCGCGACCGACTGATGCGATCAGTGCTTCCATTGCGAGCATGTCTGCACTGTCGACCTTGTAGGGCTCGGCGCCCATTTCGTTCTCGCGGCACGCATTGATTTGCTGACCGAGAGTACGAAGTTCGCCGGCCTTTTCGTTCCACTTGGGATAGGTCGCACGGACTTGGATCATGGACTCAGCTGCGTCACCGTGGCAGTCCGCACAGGACTTGCCGTTGGTGCCTTCGGCAGTTGCCCAAGTTGCCATTGCGCTTTCAACTGCGAGCATACCTGGGTTGTCGAAGTCGTCAGCCTGCATGGCTTGTGTTTCATCCGAGCGGAAAACCCAGCCCGAATAAACCGTCTTGAGGGCGCCTTCGAGATGAGCCGCAGCCGGAGCTTCGGTTACCATCTCGATTTCGCCGTTGAGTACGAGGCTTGCATCCTCGTCTGCAAATGCACCGGTAGCAATGAATGCCAGAGCGCCAAGTGCAGTCTTAAGAGCGGCTTTTTTCATTTTTTTCTCCTCCCCATTGGACCTGGACTTAGCCTACGGCAATGTCCTTGGTGTCGGTGTAGACGGACCCGTCATCATCGTACCAGGTGAAGGTGAATGCGCCCGACTCGGGAACAATCGCCTGGAATTCAAAGTAAGGGTTGGTCGAAATTGCGGGCTCGAGTGTTACGTCGATGACGTTCTGACCGTTAAAATCGCAGGTGAAGCGATTGATGATCGAAC
>CAYWUN010000034.1:0-26020 GCA_964461315.1 uncultured Aestuarium sp. | reverse complement strand
AGGCCGGTTTTCTGCCCGCCCATCACATCCGCCATATAGATCGCACCATTCATCGGCACTTCAATGGGAGCGGTTGGCGGGGCGCCCAAGACGACTTCTGTCTTTTCCTCAAGCCCTTCGAGGGTTCTTGCACGGCCGGAACCGTTCTTGATCACGGTGGTGACACCCGTCACTTCGGACAGGGCCGCAACCATTGGCGCGAGCAAAGCATCTGCCCAAGCCGCATTCGGCTGCACCACAGCCACATCGCCGAAACGGTCGATCACGACACCGGGGAGCCCATCAGCCTCGGCATGAACAAGACGATAGAATGGCTGCTCAAACAGACGAACACGGTGCGCCAAAGCGACATGCAACTTGCTCGCAAACCAAGCCTGATCGATGACCACTTCAGGATCACGGTCGAGCATACGGCACGTGATTTTGGACGCTGGATTGACCGCAACGATACCCATTGGTCGCCGCTCGGCATCTTCGAGCACCGCAAGTGACCCCGCTGGGATCGCTTTGGTCCGGCGATCCAGCACCAGTTCGTTGGAATAAACCCATGGGAAGCCGTGACGGATGGCACGGGCATCAGCTTTGGGAGAGAGGCGGACAACAAAATAAGAGGAGGACATCATGCCCTCCTCCTAGCTGGTTTCTAAAATGTCTGAAAGAACTTTCGCGAGCCTTAGGCACCAAGTGCGGGGGAGCTCAGGTCTTGAATAAATTTTTGGGTCATAAAATCGAGAACGCGTACTTTTTCAGTCTGCCCCGCACGGTCAAGAGCCATTGCGGCATCACCGCCTGGTGCGTCAAGCTCGTGCTTAACTTTGTGCGCAGGTTCAATGACCTCGCCAGTCGCGGCGTTACGAACAGTCATGATATACTGAATGTCGTAGTTTCCACCGACCGAAAAACGGGTCTTTTCGGTTACGCCGTGAAACCGGCGCAGTTCGACTTCGACAACAACCGGCACCGAACCATTAATGTTCTCGGCGCCACGTGCAGCCGCATCTTCGAAAATCGTTGCAAGCTGCTGATGGCGGTTGCCAAAGCTATCACCACGCCAAACAATATCAGCACGAGGGAAATAAGAATTTGCCTCGGAAACCGAAAGCTCTTCGGGAACCGTAACTCGAATATCGGTTACGCGGTAATCACGCACAAAGGCACCCGCCTTTGCAAAGCCTGTCTCAAGCGGCTCGTTCCGCGATGCAACGCCACCGTCCATGGAACAGGCGGCAGAAAAACTCGTTACGCAAAGCACAAGCATAAGTCGAATAATGTTCATCGTTATGTCGGGTAAAATTCCCGCTCCTTGTTTCTTTGAATTGAAGCTAATTTCCCCTGTCAATTGGGCGACAATGTGTCAGCGAAGTGCTCATTTAAGGATTTACTAACCATTTTCAGCATGCGTCAAAATGCGCACCGTTAGCGCATGACATTTATCAATTGCATACATAAGTATCCATTGTTAGCGCTAACTATCCATGTTAGGAGAGACCCGACTCGAACAAGGAGACATCAATGGCCCTCAATCCGATCATCGCATCAGTCACCGACCGCATTCGCGCGCGCAGTGAGCAATCGCGGGGTCGCTATCTGGACCTAATGTTCCGCGCCGCTGCCGAAGGGACACGCCGCGCGCACCTTACTTGTGGCAACCAAGCCCACGCTTACGCTGCGATGGGTCAGGATAAAGACGCTCTGATTGCCGAACGCGCACCCAATATTGGGATTGTGTCCGCCTACAACGACATGCTTTCGGCGCATCAACCCTATGAGCGCTATCCCGAAATCCTCCGCGAAGCCGCTCGCAAGGTTGGCGCAACTGCTCAAGTCGCGGGCGGTGTGCCAGCAATGTGTGACGGTGTGACCCAAGGTCAAACAGGAATGGAGCTTTCGCTCTTTTCGCGCGATGTCATTGCGCTTGCCGCGGGCGTTTCGCTCTCGCACAACGTTTATGACAGTGCGCTCTACCTAGGCGTTTGCGACAAGATTGTCCCAGGTCTCATCATCGCTGCCGCCACCTTTGGCTATATCCCCGGTATCTTCCTTCCAGCAGGTCCGATGCCCTCGGGTATTCCGAATGACCAAAAGGCCAAGGTGCGCCAGCAATTCGCAACAGGCGAAGTTGGGCGCGAGGAATTGATGAAGGCAGAAATGGCCTCTTATCACGGTCCGGGCACCTGCACGTTCTACGGCACCGCAAATACCAACCAGATGCTGATGGAATTCATGGGGCTGCACTTGCCGGGTGCGTCTTTCGTAAACCCGAACACCCCACTTCGTGACGCATTAACCATCGCAGGCGTTGAACGCGCAGCCGCAATCACATCGACCGGCAATGACTACCGCCCTGTGAGCGACATCCTTGACGAGCGTGCCTTTGTAAACGGTATCGTCGGCCTCATGGCGACGGGCGGCTCCACGAACCTCGTGTTGCACCTGCCTGCCATGGCGCGCGCAGCGGGTGTGATCCTTGATCTAGAGGACTTCCACGACCTCTCAGAAGTTGTTCCTCTGATGGCCAAGGTTTATCCGAACGGTCTTGCAGATGTGAACCATTTCCATGCGGCGGGTGGTCTGGGTTATATGATTGGCGATCTTTTGAACGCTGGCCTGCTCCATGACGATGTCAGCACTGTCGCAGGTGACGGACTTGAACGCTATACCCAAGAGCCGCAACTCAAAGATGGCCGCGTCGTTTACGTGGACGGCACGAAAGAGTCGCTCAACGACAAAATCTTGCGTCCTGCGACGAACCCCTTCAACAAACACGGCGGTCTGACGCGTCTCAAGGGCAACCTTGGCGTCGGCGTCATCAAGACCTCGGCAGTCGCTGAAGAACGTCATATCGTCGAAGCCAAAGCTCGCGTATTCAACGACCAGCATTCGGTCAAGGCCGCGTTCCAGCGCGGTGAATTCACCGAAGACACTGTGGTCGTCGTGCGCTTCCAAGGCCCCAAAGCGAACGGCATGCCCGAATTGCACTCGCTCACCCCGACCCTTGCGGTTCTACAAGATCGTGGTCTCAAGGTTGCTCTTGTCACGGACGGCCGCATGTCGGGCGCATCGGGCAAAGTGCCTTCTGCCATCCACGTCTCGCCCGAAGCGGCAAGCGGCGGCCCACTTGCCTTTGTCCAAGACGGCGATGTGATCCGCCTTGACGCCACAAAAGGCACAATCGACGTGATCGGCGTTGATCTCGCAACCCGCGAAGAAGCGGTTGCGGACCTAAGCGGTAACGGAAATGGCGTCGGCCGCGAGCTTTTCGAAGTGTTCCGCCAGAACGTTGGGCTCGCCTCCGATGGCGCTGCTGTCGTCGTTTGAACTTCGGCACCTAGGATGCAATAAACACAACGTCAGAGACCGATTGCGGCCTCCGGCGTCCCCCATCAAAGGAAATGACATGACCCCTGCACAAGCTTCCGAACTCGCTCGCAAGGTCTGTGACCTCGCTCCGGTCGTCCCTGTTCTCGTGATCAACGATGCCGCAAAGGCCGAAGGCCTCGCCCGCGCATTGGTCAAGGGCGGCCTGCCCGCTCTCGAAGTTACCCTGCGCACCCCTTGCGCGTTGGAAGCCATTGCAGAAATGGCCAAGGTCCAAGGCGGCGCTGTTGGCGCTGGCACCCTTTTGACCACGCAAGACGTCGAGAACGCCAAGAAAGCAGGCGCAACCTTTGGCGTCGCTCCGGGTGCAACGGACCGTCTTCTCGATGCTTGCGAGGCGAACGATCTCCCGCTTCTTCCAGGTGCTGCGACCTCGTCCGAAGTCATGCGCCTTTTGGAGCGCGGCTATACTGTTCAAAAGTTCTTCCCCGCAGAAGCAAACGGCGGCGCACCTGCGCTCAAGGCCATCGGCGCCCCACTTCCACAGGTGAACTTCTGCCCGACTGGCGGCATTTCGATGAAAAATGTGAACGACTATCTCTCGCTTTCGAACGTTCTGTGCTGTGGCGGATCTTGGGTTGCCCCTGCTGATCTGGTTGCCGCTGGCGATTGGGACGCCATCGAAGCGCTCGCCCGCGAAGCCGCTGCGCTCAAGCGATAACGCTTGTAATTGAATCGGAGCAGTCAGATACTCGCGCCATTTCTTAAAGGGGATCGCGATGACTGCTCCAAGTGCTACGACCTGCCTTTGGTTTGACGACCAAGCCGAAGAGGCAGCGATGCTTTATACATCGCTTTTTGACGATGCCAGTATCCTCAACATCACGCGCCAAGTCGGAAGCGACAAGGCATTCATCGTCGAGATGGAGCTTTTGGGGCAGCGCTACACGATGATGAATGGCGGACCGCATTACAAGTTATCGCCCGCTGTCTCCATTCAGGTCTATGTCGAAACCCAAGAAGAAATAGACACGCTTTGGAACGCACTTGGGGAAGGCGGCGAAGAAATGCGCTGCGGCTGGCTTGCAGATCGTTTTGGCCTGAGCTGGCAAATCCTCCCCAAGTCCTTGTCCAAATGGATGTCCGACCCAAAGACCGCCCCCGCAGTGGGCGCGGCCTTTATGCAGATGGTGAAATTCGATATCGCGACCCTGCAAAAGGCAGCAGAGTCAGCACAAGTTTAACCGTTCATCCGCGCTGCACGCCCACCACGACGTTTGGGGGCAAGTGGCCCTTCGAGTGCAGCATTAAGCACGGATTTCATCGGATGATCTGCTGGTTCCTCCTCATAACTCTCAAGAAGTGCGCGGATCACCGGAGTCGTGTCGGACGTCGGCACCGAAAGTGCCCAATCAAGAAAGATCGTGCGGCACTCTTCAATTGTGATGCCTTCAATACGAAAGGACTCGCGGATGAGGCCTTTGGGATCGTTCGGGTCTTTTGGCTGAGCCATGATCAGAAATCCTTTATCCAAGCAAACGCGTGACCACCGCGTCCGCCGCTTGTGCTGCCTCGGCCATTGCCTGCTGGAGCGCATCCATGTTGTCATAACCTGTCTCTCGCAAGATAAAACGCCGACCGCCTTCGCCAAGTTCTTCGGGTTTTAAAACTCCACCAGTCAAGAGTCGCGCCGACGCCTGTAGTTGCCAGAAAAGCGCTGCTGCACGGCAAAGCGCCGCTTCATCAGCGGCATTGAACCAACCGGACGCGACACCGGAAGCGATTTGCTCTGAAACAAGCCTTGCCGAGCTTCCCGAACGAAGTGCAGCGGTCTGGGCGATCAGTTCAACGTCTTGCAGTCGCCCTGCCCCGATTTTCGCGTCCCAGTCCCCCTGAGGCGCTTTGGCAGCGGCGATGCGCCCGCGCATCTCTGCAACATCCGAGAGCACGGTTTCACCAACCGCTTTCTCTGAAAGAAGCACTTGGCGGAAGGTTTCGACTTCTGAACCAAGCGCCATATTCCCCGCGACAGGACGCGCACGGGTCAGCGCAAGATGTTCCCACGTCCACGCCTCATTGCGCTGATAGTCTTGGAAGGCTGTGAACGAGGTCGCAACGGGTCCCTGACGACCTGATGGTCGCAAGCGCATATCCACCTCATAGAGCCGACCATCAGACATCGGCACGGTCACTGCTGTAACGAGAGCTTGCGTCAGTCGGGCATAATAAGCGCGCGTTGCCAAAGGACGCCGACCGTCAGAGGTTTCCACGCCTTGCGCGTCATAGATCATGATCAGATCAAGGTCAGAGGAGGAATTGAGCCGCGCTGCGCCGAGCGATCCCATCCCAAGAACAACCGCACCCCGCCCAGGAGGCGTTCCATGTTTGGCACTAAAATCCTCAAGCACAAGCGGCCATAGGCCTGCAATCACCGCCTCGGCCAAATCGGCATATTCGCGCCCCGCCTCAACAGCGGTGATCAGCCCGCGAAGGTGATGCACGCCGATACGGAAATGCCACTCCTTCATAAAGCGGCGCGCCATGTTCAGCTTGTCTTCATAGTCACGCGCCTCGCTCATGGCTCGTACAAGCAGTTTGGTGAGCTTTGCCGCCTTGGGCCATTCGCTAAAGAACCCGCCCGAGATCACCATGTCGAAAACATCGGCGTTGCGCGAGAGATACTGAGCAAGCGCGGGGGCAGTTGCACAAATATCTACGATGAGCTGATTAAGCTGTGGGTTCGCCTCAAAGAGCGAAAACAGCTGCACACCCGCAGGAAGCCCTTTTAAGAAAGCATCAAATTGCAAGAGCGCCTCTTCAGGCTTTGCGGATTCTTTAAGGCGAGCGAGGATTTCTGGCCGAAGACGCTTGAAAATCTCGACTGCGCGATCTGAGCGAAACGCGGGATAATCAAGCCACCGCTGCGTGATCTCTGCCCCGAAATCATCCATGGGCTTTGCTTCAGCCGGCGCGAAAAAGCCTTCTGTGAGCTTATGTACCTCTTCTAGCCGCTGGGTGAGCTCGGACCGAAGCTCCTTTGTCTCATATCCCATCAAAGCTGCGAGCCGATCAAATCCCTCAGCGTTAGTCGGCAATGCGTGCGTCTGTTGGTCGTTGATCATCTGGACACGGTGTTCGACCGTGCGATGGAAAACATAGTGATCGTAAAGCGTATCGGCGACATCATGCGGTATCCACTCCGCGCGCGCGAGCTGTTCAAGCCCTTCGAGGGTTTGCCGCGTCCGAAGCGCAGGGTTTCGCCCCCCCGCAATAAGCTGCCGCGTTTGGGTGAAGAACTCGATCTCTCGAATGCCGCCACGACCGAGCTTCATATTGTGCCCTTCAAGGACCAGTGGCCCATGCAACCCCTTATGGTCCCTGATCTTGAGCCTCATGTCGTGGGCATCTTGGATCGCGGCAAAATCGAGGTGCTTACGCCAGACAAATGGCCGTAGCGTTTCAAGAAACGCTTCACCTGCCTTGATGTCTCCAGCGCATGGATTTGCCTTAATATAGGCAGCGCGTTCCCACGTACGCCCCACGCTTTCGTAATAGTGTTCAGCGGCCAGAGTAGAGAGACAAACCGGCGTCACGCTGGCATCAGGTCGAAGCCTGAGATCGGTGCGGAATACATAACCGTCCGCAGTCACATCCGAGAGGATCGACGTCAACTTACGCGTCACACGGATGAAGGCGGCCCGCGCATCGAAATAACTCTCCTCATCAAAACGGCTCTCATCAAAGAGCATGATAAGATCAATGTCAGAGGAGTAATTCAGCTCGCCCGCACCCATCTTGCCCATCGCGAGCGCGATCATCCCGCCGGCGGTTTCGGCATCCTCAATCGTAAGGCTTGGAATTTTGCCACGATTTATCTCTTGGGCGACGAGACGGCGCAAACAAACATCCACCGCAGCCGCCGCGAAATCAGAGAGCGCCCCAGTCACCTTTTCCAAAGGCCAGACCCCGCCAAGGTCCGCAAGCGCAGTCAAAGCAGCGATCCGCCGTTTGGCGCGGCGCAACTCGACCGCAAGCGCGTCAACTTCAAGGGCCCGAACTTCGGCCAATGCAGCGTCTAGCGCCGCTTCGGGGTCGGCAAACGCTGACGAAAGCCACTCCGCCTCCTTTTGCATCAAGCCAAGCAAATAAGGACTACATCCACCTGTCCCTTCGACCAGACCTGCGGTCTTTGGCGGCAAGCCTGAAAACAGCGCGGCGGCATCTACTGCGCGGTCGATTTCATAGGGACGAGGTGTGCGGGTGATACGGGATTCGAAGTTCATAATCGGAGATTGCGCCTTGAACTCAGGCGGGTCAATTGGCACCACTATCCCAGAAGTCTCGAATTTCTGGGGAAAATCATGAGCAAGAGCCTTAAACGCGTGACTGCCGCCCTTTCTGCTGCGGGTATTGAGAGCGTTCCTGTTGAGATGGGTGCAGAAACCCGCACCGCGCTTCAAGCTGCCGAAGCCGCGGGATGTATTGTCGATCAAATCGCCAAGTCGATCATCTTTCTGGGCGAAACGAGCGGAGAAGCGATCCTCTTTGTCACCGCAGGCAACAACCAAGTAGACCCCGCCAAGGCCTCCGAGGTCGCGGGCGAGCCTTTGGGCAAAGCGGACGCCACATTGATCCGCAACCAAACGGGCTTCGCAATCGGCGGTGTGGCCCCTATCGGCCACCTTAACCCGATCCGCGCGTTTCTTGATCCGCACCTCTTTGACTACGACGAAATATGGGCCGCCGCAGGCACCCCGCGCCATATTTTCCCGATCAATGCCAAAGACCTTGAACGGATTTCCGGCGCGAAACGCGCAAATTTCACTGTTTAATCCAGAAATTTTTTCAAGAAAAACAACACCCTTACTCGCCCTATGCGGAAAAATGTTAAAAACATTCACATATCCCCTTGAAGGCGAAGGAACCGCTCCCGATATGTTGTAATGTAAAAGGCATTCACATCAGCCCGAAAGGAGCACCAAATGAGCGACAGCACCGTATTTTCCCCCGCCCGAACCCAACCCGTTATGGGCTGGTTCCAGCGATCCGAAGCTTGGCTTGATAGCAAAGGCCGTGGCGCATGGATCGCCGCAATGGTTCTTGGCTTTATCTTCGTCTGGCCCGTCGGCCTCGCCCTTCTCTTTTACATGATCTGGAGCAAACGCATGTTTAGTAAGTCCTGCAAATCTATGAAGCATTCCCGTCACGCCATGAGCACCTTCCGCTCCTCCGGCAACAGCGCATTCGACGCCTACAAGGCAGAAACTCTGCGCCGCCTCGAAGAAGAGCAGAACAACTTCGAAGCCTTCCTCGAGCGTCTGCGTGAAGCCAAGGATAAGTCGGAATTCGACCAGTTCATGGATGAACGTGCTAAGAAAGCGACCAAAGACGTCCACGAAGACGCCTAACCCTAACCTCGGCCCTGTGTCCTCCCCACAGGGCCAATTCTAACGGAGACCTCACGACCATGTCCGCCTATCACACTCTTCCCGACCCGCATCACAGCCCCGAGTTTTACGACTCTGTTGTGCTCAAGCGGGCCTTGGCTTGGTGCGTCGACTTTGCACTGATCGGCATTCTTGCCGTCATTCTTGTCCCGCTCACAGCTTTTACGGCGGTGTTCTTCTTTGCCTTCTTCGCGATGGTCGTGGGGTTCTTTTACCGCTGGTTCACGCTTGCAAGCGGTTCTGCGACTTGGGGTATGCGCCTTTTTTCTATCGAAATCCGCAACGGCCATGGCGACAAATTAAGCTCGCAAGAAGCGCTACTACACACACTTGGCTATACGGTTTCAGTTATGGTGGCACCGCTTCAACTGATTTCGATCAGCTTGATGCTGCTAACCTCGCGGAAACAAGGACTTACGGACCACTTTATGGGAACGGCCGCTATAAATCGCCCGCTTTAACCCGTATACATTAAGGGATTGGCGAGTATGTGCTGGCTTGGTAGTCTGGTGCATATTCGCCGATATTGTTTGTATAGCTGTGTCCCTTACCTGAAAATGCGCCATTCGCTTCCGCTCACCCCACAGTTCTATGTCACTGCGCCACAGGACTGTCCCTATTTGGACAATCGCAAAGAGCGAAAGCTCTTTACGGCGCTTCAGGGTGAAAATTCGGAACTTCTAAACAACGCACTTTCCAAACAAGGTTTCCGTCGCTCACAGAACGTTCTTTATCGCCCGTCATGCGCCGAGTGCTCTGCATGTCTTTCTGCGCGGATCCGCGTGGCAGATTTCGTCCCAAGTAAGAGCCAGAAGCGCGTTCTAAAGCGGAACGAAAATCTGGTGCATCGCTCCACATCGCCTTGGGCCACAGAGGAGCAATTCGCCCTGTTCCGCCGTTATCTCGACAGTCGTCATATGACTGGCGGAATGGCCGAGATGGATATTTTCGAATTCGCCGCAATGGTCGAAGAAACTCCGATCAAGACGCGCTTGATAGAATTCCATGATCCCCAGGCAGAACTTGAAAGCGAAATGCTCAAAGCTGTTTGTCTGACCGACATCCTCGATGATGGGCTGAGCATGGTCTATTCGTTCTTCGAGCCTGAATTGACCAAGCAATCGCTCGGAACCTACATCATTTTGGCGCATATTGAGCTCGCCCGTGAAGCAGGTCTGCCTTACGTCTATTTAGGGTATTGGGTGCCGAACAGCCAGAAGATGGGTTATAAGTCCAATTTCAGCGCGCTTGAGGTCTTTGTTGATGGCGCATGGGAAGCAATGGTCAATCCTGATCTCTATGAAAACCAAGGCGACCCTCTTTCGGTCCAGCCTATCGCCGAGCAAGTGGCGCGGCTTTCCATTCCAGACACACGGGTCTGATTTTCAGATGCTGAAATACAAAACGGCGCCCGTTGGGGCGCCGCTTGTTTTTGTGCTGCTCGCAGCTCTCTTAGTTCAAGAGAGCTGGAACGATGGTCACGATCGACGGCGCAAGCGCCAAAAGCAGAAGGCCACCAACCTGGATCAATACGAACGGGATGATACCGCGATAGATGTGACCGGTTGTAACTTCTTTCGGGGCAACGCCGCGCAGATAGAACAGCGCAAAACCGAACGGAGGCGTCAGGAACGACGTCTGTAGGTTCACTGCCACCATGATCGTCACCCACTTGGGATCGAAGGATCCGCCATAGATCACGGGGCCAACAATCGGGATCACGATGTAGATGATCTCGAGGAAGTCGAGCACGAAGCCCAGAACAAAGAGCACGAGCATGACGATAATGAATGCGGTCCATTCATTCGAGAAGCTGCGCAAGAAGTCCTGAATGTAGTGCTCGCCACCGAAAGAGATCAGCACGAGGTTCAGAAGCTGCGAGCCGATCAGGATGGTGAACACCATCGACGTCACTTTCGCCGTTTCGCGGATGACCGGAGACAACACGCCAAACTGGAAGAGGACGTAGCAGCTCCAGAAGAAGCCAAACATCGAGAAGAGGAACGCACCAAATGCTAAGATAAAGGCGATCTTATTTTCGAATGTCATGCCGCCTTCTGCAAAGCGCATGTCGAAGTTGATCCCAACAATCAGCATGAGAGCGATGGCGATCGCGGTGTAGATGACCATTTTCGACGAACGCCCGTTGTTCACAAGGACGCGGCCAGCGGCGAGAAGGATCGCACCGCCCGCACCCAATGCCGCTGCTGGCGTCGGGTTAGTCACACCGCCAAGGATCGAGCCGAGAACAGCAACGATCAGCACCAACGGCGGGAAGACCACCTTGATGATGTCGTTCTGACTCATACGGATGGCAGCTTCCTTTACACCAACGTAGGCAAGGAAGAGCGGGACCGCGATCCAAAGCACTGTCTGCCCCGGTGTTGTAACGGGAGAGATAAAGGCAATATCCACCACCGCAATCAGGCCCAAACCTATGGCACCAATGATCAGCGGACGGCTATCCAGCCCAGGGTTCACCCCGCGTGCGACAGCAAGGGCAAGACCAATCGCTAGCATCAAGATGCCAAGGCCCGTGCCAATGACAGGGGCAACGGCAAGCTGACGGTCGAACTCGGCAGCGCGCTCTTCTTCGGTGAGAAGACGGGCTTCTTGTGCGCCACCGCTGGCCTCAATCGCCTGCTGCTGTGCTACGGCTTCGTCCCATGCCTCTTGACCGTGGAGTTCGATCATCGATGCCTGACAATCTGCCGAAACGTTTGTGCGAAGGCTCGCAGCTTCGGTCGCATCTGAATAAGTGTCCACGATGATTGTCTGCGAACCAACAAGGTTCAGCTGACCCGCAACCACAATCGCAAGGACCATCGCAACAGGAACCCCAAGGAACCAAGTCAAAGCCTCGTTGCGCGTGCGTAGAACTTTACCGCTTGCTGCAAGCTGAACGGCAGGCGCTTTGGACGGGTTCAGAAGAGCGAAACCAAAGGCATATGCCGCATAAAGTACAGCAAGAAGAACGCCCGGAAGAAGAGCTGCTTGGAACAACGTACCGACCGAGACCACGGCGGGCTCGCCAAGGTATGTCAGTGCGTCGGTACATCCAGCAAGTACCGCGCGGTCTTCTTGAGCGGCAGAGTAAAGGTCACCTGCCAGAGTGCCCAAGAGAACAATCACGATTGAGGGCGGAATGATCTGACCAAGCGTGCCCGATGCCGCAATCACACCTGTCGCCAGTTCAGGCGAATAGTTGTTCTTGAGCATGGTCGGCAGAGCCAAAAGACCCATGGTCACAACAGTTGCGCCCACAATACCGGTCGAAGCAGCAAGGAAGGCCCCCACAACCACGATGGATACCGCAAGTCCGCCCGGAAGCGGACCAAACACGTTGGCCATCTTGGTCAAAAGCTCATCCGCGATGCGCGAACGCTCGAGCATGATGCCCATCATAACGAACATGATAACGGCTAGCAGCGTCTCGATTGACTGACCCGCAAAGACGCGTTCGTTCATACGGTTCACAATGAACGAAACGTTGCGGTCCATCGCGACTTCCCAACCGTTTTCGAAAACGGCTTTTCCGACGCGTGGCAAGTCTGGATAGGTAAATATCGAAATGGCATCCGACTTCACTCCAGAGTTCGTCAGAGCGCGATATGCGTCTGACGAAGTGTCGATTGCCTGATGGATCAGCAATCCTGCGCTATCAAGCGCAGCGATTGCGGCGAAAGAGATCACAGCCGCACCACCAATCGCAAAAGCGACGGGGAAGCCGGACAGGATCGCACCAAAGAGCGTTAGAAATACGATGATGATACCGATTTCTACGCCATCAAGTCCTAGAAACATCTTGCTATCCCCTTAGTGGATTTCGGCCACGAGCTCGGCTTGTTCGTCGCCGAGAACGTCTTTGTCATGGTACTTGCCTTCAGAGGCTTCGCCTTCTTTGCGCTCAAGATAGGAGCGGTAGAAGAATGCGATTGCGTGCAGCATCACCATAGCCGTGTAGGTCAGCATCAGAAGCTTGAAGAGGAAATACGCGTTGAAGCCGTTCGGGCTAAAGCCGATGGTTTCAATATTCCAGCGCACAGCGGGCGCCTTGCGGATAACCTTTTCGAGCGTATCAGAAGCAGAGATGTTCGGAACCATCATGTGGCGCCAGAAGAAGAACCAAGCATAGACCCAAACGATCAGCGCAGATGGGAGCATGAACACAAGGCTACCAAACATGTCGATTGCCTTTTTCGTGCGATAGCTCACCGCAGAATAAACAAGATCAACGCGGACATGGCCACCTTGGACAAAGGTGTAAGTCGCACAAAGAGCGACGATCAACGCATTGTAAAACTTGAGACTTTCCGACCACCAGCTCACATCAAAGGTAAACGCCATACCAAACCCGATGGTAATTTGGCTTACCGCAAAGACGCGCTGGAGGAAGATGATCATGATCTGGATCAGCACCATCGCAAGACCGGCCCAAGCCATTGTGCGGCCAACGGTGTTTGCAAACTTTTCAAGTCCGCGCACCATGCCCCACATGAAACCGTTGTGTGCAAAGCCGATCGCAGAAACGATGAGCAATAGGACGAGCATCACAAAGAAAAACTCTTCGGATGCACCATAGTAGACGAAACGCAGCAACGCTTGCTTGTCTTCGGTGGTATTTCCCCACGTGGCCCAATCGAGCCAGCTCGAGACATGCGTGAATGCGTAGAAAATGTTGTAGAAAGCTTCGAGCAGGTTTCCGAAGAACCACTGAAGAGCACCCGAGGCCTCGAATTGATCGAGACAGCTCACGCCCCCCTCTTCGCTCGCGGCAAAAAAGCCGCTGCACTGGGTCGTTTCGTCCATTGTTTCCCTCACCCCAATAATGGACGGAGCGCAAAAGCGCCCCCTATTGCAGGTCAGGCCCCTCCGGTAAACCGGAAGGGCCCTTTTTGATTAGATTGTCAGCAAATTAGCCTGCGTTGACGCGTGCGCGCTGACGCTGGAATACGCCGTCCGAGATGCTGGTCCAGTCGTAGGTCGATGCGACCGAAGCTTCGAAGGACGCGCGGATGCGTGCGAAGAGCTCATCACCCATGAATTCGTCGAGCGACTCTTTGGAAGCCTTACCGAAGGCATCCCATACGTCATCCGGGAATTCCATGATCTTGACGCCCGACTGACGCAGACGCTCAAGTGCTGCACCGTTGTTGGCGTTCGACTGCGACAGCGACCAGTGGTGCGTTGCCATTGCAGCGGTTTCGATGATCTTCTGCTGCGAAGGAGTCAGCGATTCAAAAACGTCGCGGTTCACTGCACATGCAAGAGCCGAACCCGGCTCGTGGAAGCCGCCGGTGTAGTAGAATTCGCAAACTTCCTGGAAGCCAAGGCGTTCGTCTGCGAACGGACCGATCCATTCCGCACCATCGATCGCACCCGAAGCGAGTGCCTGATAGATTTCGCCGCCGGGAACGTTCTGAACCGACGCGCCGGTGCGGCCAAGAGCGAGACCACCGATGCCAGGCATACGGAACTTGAGACCCTGAAGATCAGCAGCCGAGTTGATTTCCTTGCGGAACCAACCGCCCGGCTGGTGGCCGGTGTTGCCGCAGAGGAACGACTTGAGACCAAAGATCTGGCCAAGCTCGTCGTGCAGTTCTTTACCGCCACCGTGCTGGTACCAAGAGATCATTTCGCCGCCTGTTGCGCCAAAGGGCACAGCGGTGAAGTAGTAGTAACCTGGGTGCTGACCACCGAAGTAGTAGTCTGCGGAGTGATACATATCAGCCTGACCCGAGCTCACAGCGTCGAATACTTCGAACGCGCCAACGAGCTGGCCAGCGGCCTTCTTCTCGATCACGATCTCGCCATCGGCCATCGCGTTCACGAGTTCGACGAACTTTACAGCCGCGTCATCGAAAACAGCAAAGCCATCGGGAACCGAAGTCACGAGGGTCAGAGTGCGGGTGCCCTGAGCAACTGCCGGAGCAGCAAGGCTAGTGGCAGCGGCTGCTGTGCCGCCGAGTGCAGAAGTTCTCAGAAAAGAACGACGATCCATGGTTTCCTCCCATTTGGATTTAACCCCTGTCTTACGCAGGGACACTTCGAGCTAGTGCCCAAGGCTAGACCTTCAATTCCCGTTCTGAAAATACCTATTACTACGTAGTGGCGAACATTTGTCAGAAAAACTAACCAAAATCGTTGATTTGACAGGAACTAATCTTCTCTGAAATTTTAGTCTTCGCAGCATTCCACTAGGACAAAACGCCGAATCCCACTATCGAATCGGGATGTTTTCTTGGCTCACCAATTTGCGAATCCGCTATGGCATCCATTTTGCCCAGCAGTTCACGCTGTTGGCTGTCCTTCCGCTTATTATCGCTGTTGCAGTGATCGCGGGCGTTGTTGCGAACCAATCTAACGTATTGGCAGCGCGAGAGGGACGCGCTCTTGAAGAGCAGATCCTAAGCGCAAAGAAGGATGAGCTTGAGAACTATGTTTCTATCGCCCGCTCCGCCTTTGAGAACTTCTATGCCCGCAAAGCCACGAGCGATGGCCGCGCCAAGCTTGAAGTGACCCGCCTCCTTGCTGCGATGTTGGTTGACCAAGACAGCTATTTCTTTGTGTTCGATAACAACGGACAAAACCTCGTTGCCTCGCGGACCAGCGGCCTGATGGGTCGCAACCGTTTGGGCCTGAGAGAAGACGAAGCGCCGCAGCTCACGCTCAATCTCATTCAATTGGCAAAGAATGGCGGTGGGTATTATTCGTTTAAATGGCCGCGCCCCGTAACGGGCGAACCCGGCGAGATGGTCGTTTATGTGAACGGACTACAAGAATGGGGATGGGTCGTTGGGACGGGTGTTTTCCTCAACGACATCAAGACACAAATTGCCACAGCAGAAACGGAAATCGCGGGTCGTATCAGGCGCACGTCTTTCTATATTCTAACGATTGCGACTGCCGCACTTTTGGCGGTTTTCGGCTCTGGCATGTTCATTAACCTGCGCGAACGCCGCGTGACGGACGCCAAGCTCAAACAGCTCACGCAGCGGATTGTGGATACCCAAGAAGAAGAACGTGGCCGCGTCGCCCGCGAGCTTCACGACTCCATTTCCCAGATGCTTGTCGGTGTGCGCTATGCTCTTGAACTTGCACGCCGCCGCCTAAATCTTGGCGATGAACGCGCGAGTGAGAGCCTCGACAAAGGGATCGCGAGCCTAGGCAGCACCATTCAAGAGGTGCGCCGCATTAGTCGCGACCTGCGCCCCGGCGTTCTTGATGACCTTGGCCTAGGCCCTGCCCTCCAAGCCTTGATCGAAGAATTTGAGGCGCGAACGGGTATCAAGTCTGACTTTGAAACGGTGGTCTTCCGCGGCCGCCTCGACCGAGAAGGACGCATCGCACTTTACCGCATCGCACAAGAGGCACTCACCAACATTGATCGCCACTCAGGGGCCAGCGAGATCAACATTAGTCTACGCGGCACCCGCAACGGCGCGTTGATGCGCATTTCGGACAATGGGATCGGCATGGATTGGCCACAACCCGCCAAAGCATCGGGCGGCCTTGGTATGCGTAACATGCAAGAGCGTTTGGAACAGCTCGGGGGCACTTTGACGGTGAATAGCGCGCTCGGCGGTGGAACGACCATTGAAGCTCTAATCCCGTTGAGCCATATGCTCGCCCCCGACAACAAAGCAAAGGACAACGCATGACCATACGCGTGGTTATCGTGGACGATCATCCGATGGTCGCCGAAGGCATCGAAGCGCTGCTCGAAACCTATGACGAGCTGACAGTAGTTGCGGCTCTTTCGTCAGGGCAAGACGTCGTAGACCGCGTCGACGACTTGAACCCTGATGTCATTTTGCTTGATCTGAATATGCCCGGACTGGGTGGGCTTTCGGCAACGGAACTCATCCTAGAAAAGCGCCCCGAGACCAAAATCGTCATCCTCTCGATGCACGACACTCCTGAATATATCTCGACGGCTCTGAGCCACGGCGCACGTGGTTATCTGCTCAAAGACGTTCCCACAGAGGAAATCTTTACGGCCATTCAAACTGTGATGTCTGGACAGAAATACCTTTGCACGGGCGCAAGAGGTTCTCTCAAACCGCGTATCACCGACGGGCGCGAACCCCTTACCAGCCGCGAGCAGACAATTCTGCTTCAGCTTGCAACTGGGAAATCGAACAAAGATGTGGCCGCCGAGCTCAACATCTCGGTTCGCACGGTCGAGACGCATCGCAAAAACATCAAACGCAAGCTTGGCATTAGCTCGACCGCAGGCTTGACCCGCTATGCCCTAGAGCACGGCGTAGTCCAAGGCACGGGCGTTAACACCTAGGCTCTAAAGTTTAGCCTTAACAAAAGCGACGACCGCATTGGCATGTCCATGGCCCATCGCGTGCTCCTCTTTGAGGTGCGCGACAACTTCCATATGCTTGAGGCCCTCTCCGAACTTTGCCTCTGCGATGCCGAGCCAATGTTCAACCGGCTGGCCATATTTCTTTTCGATCGAGGGAAAGTAGGAAGCTGGGCCTTTGACGGGTTCGGTCATGATCAATCCTTACACCAAATGAGTTAACGCGCTAATCAACCGCAATCTGACGCGCCATGTCGAGCAATGCCGAGATTACGGGGGTATAAGGCTCCTGAAAAGGGGCAATCAAGCCGACACTTGGGGTCACAAACGGCTCTTCAATCGGCACAATCTTGATATCCTTACCAGTGGCAAGGAACTCAGCCATCGCTTGTGGCAGGATCGTGACCCACTCTCCGCTCTCAACCATCGAGGCCAATACAACAGTTGAATTGCTTTCAATCAGAGCCGTCCCCATGACCCCAGCTTCCATGAAATTGCGGTCGATAATCCTTCGGTTCTGCATGTCCGGCGTCAAGAGACAGAGCTTTGCAGCGGCAACATCGCGCCAAGTCACTTTGTCTTTTGAGCCAAGGGGATGCGCTGCGCCGCACATGATCGAATATCGCTCTGTATAAAGAGGAGCCGTCGTCACCCGTCCAAGAGGTTCATTGTCGAGATAGGAGATACCCGCGTCCACATCGAGGTTCTCAAGTCGATCAAGGATATCTCGCGATGACGCCGAAAGCACCGAAAATGCCACATTGGGGTGCTTTTCCGCAAAACTCGCCGTCAAATGGGCCGCCCATGTCAGCGCAGTAGGAATAACCGCAATCCGAAGGTGCCCCGACAAGCCGCCCTTGGATGCGCGCATCTCATCGCGCAATCGGCGACTGTCACCGACAATCTGCCGCGCCCAAACCAAAGCACGCTGACCTTCGGGCGTTAGACCTCCAAAGCGAGCGCCCCGCTGCACGAGTTTTACGCCGAGTTGATCCTCTAGCTGACGAATACCACTCGACAAAGACGGCTGAGCAATCCCGAGCGAAAGCGCTGCCTTGCCAAAGTGTTGCTCCTTGGCCAAGGCGATCAGCATTTCAAGCTTTGCGATCATAGGAATCCCCTATCAAAAACAGTGAGCAACCTCACTGCACTCTATCAAAGGCGGAAAATTCACGGAAGAGGCCCTCTTTTCCACGTGAAGAACGCGGTTCCGGCATAGATTAGAACTCCGTTTTGAAACAAAGTTGCGCGAAATGAGGTGAAAAAGTTATTTTCTCCATTTTCGATGCGTTTCACGTGTTGACCTCCTTTTTCTGCATTGGCATAACGTGCGAACGAAACGAAAGGGCCTCGGGAATGGATCTCGTAGTGGAACTAGTGGGGAAATGGCGCGTGGGCCGGTGACGGTAAAACCATAATGGTCTCCCATGCGCCCCCGGACAAAAACCGGGGGCTTTTTCGTATCAAAGACAACGACGACGATAGGATAAGGAACTCGAACATGTCTCGTCAGATGACCGGAGCGAAAATGGTGGTCCAAGCCCTGAAGGATCAGGGTGTGGATACGATATTCGGATACCCCGGTGGCGCTGTGCTACCGATCTATGACGAAATCTTTCAGCAAAACGAGATCCAGCACGTCCTAGTTCGCCACGAACAGGCTGCGATCCATGCTGCCGAAGGTTATGCCCGTTCGACCGGCAAACCGGGTGTTGCACTTGTGACCTCGGGTCCGGGTGCGACCAACGCCGTTACTGGTTTGACCGACGCTTTGATGGACTCGATCCCGCTGATCGTTTTCTCGGGTCAGGTTCCGACCTTTATGATCGGCTCGGACGCGTTCCAAGAAGCTGACACCGTTGGCATCACCCGCCCCTGCACCAAGCATAACTGGCTCGTCAAAGACACCGAAACCTTGTCTGGCACGATCCACGAGGCATTTCACGTTGCGACCTCGGGCCGTCCTGGTCCGGTTCTGATCGACATCCCCAAGGACGTTCAGTTCGCTACAGGATCGTACACCGAAAAGACCAAGCTCAAATCCAAGTATCAGCCACAGGTAAAAGGCGCTATCGAGGGCATTAATGACCTCGTGAAGCTGATGGAAAAGGCCAAGCGCCCCGTGTTTTACACTGGCGGCGGCGTCATCAACTCGGGCCCCGCCGCAAGCCAACTTTTGCGCGAGCTCGTTGACGCGACAGGCTTCCCGATCACTTCGACCCTGATGGGTCTTGGTGCATATCCTGCTTCGGGCAAAGCGTGGCTTGGTATGCTCGGAATGCACGGCCTTTATGAGGCGAACATGGCGATGCACGACTGTGATCTTATGATCAACATCGGTGCACGCTTTGACGACCGTATCACGGGCCGTGTCGATGCCTTCTCGCCCAAGTCGAAAAAGGCACATATCGACATCGACGCCTCTTCGATCAACAAGATCATCCACGTCGATATTCCGATTGTCGGCGATGTCGCGCATGTTCTCGAAGACCTTCTCAAGGTCTGGAAGTCGCGCGGCCGCGTGACCGAGAAAGAAGGTCTTGATAAGTGGTGGAAGCAGATCAGCGAATGGCGCGCCGTTCGCTGCCTTTCCTATAAGAACAGCGAAACCACCATTAAGCCTCAGTATGCGCTTCAGCGTCTTGAAGAGCTGACCAAAGGCATGGACCGCTATATCACCACCGAAGTTGGCCAGCACCAGATGTGGGCAGCTCAGTTCCTCGGCTTTGAAGACCCGAACCGTTGGATGACCTCGGGCGGCCTCGGCACCATGGGCTATGGCTTCCCTGCTTCCATCGGCGTTCAGCTTGCGCACCCCAAGAGCCTTGTTGTGAACGTTGCCGGCGAAGCGTCATGGCTGATGAACATGCAGGAAATGGGGACCGCGATCCAATACAAGCTTCCCGTCAAGCAGTTCATCCTTAATAATGAACGCCTCGGCATGGTTCGTCAGTGGCAGCAGCTCCTCCACGGCGAGCGTTACAGCTCGTCTTGGTCCGAAGCCCTCCCCGACTTCGTGAAACTCGCCGAAGCCTTTGGCGCCAAGGGTATTCTCTGCTCTGACCCCAAAGATCTCGACGATGCGATCATGGAAATGATCAACTATGACGGTCCAGTGATCTTTGACTGTCTCGTTGAAAAGCACGAGAACTGCTTCCCGATGATCCCTTCGGGCAAGCCCCACAATGAAATGCTACTTGCTGCGGATGCCGAGGCCTTCGCAAGCGGCGCGGCTCTGGTCTAAGGAGAACGAAGATGTCTGCTCTACGCATCAAAAAGGGCTCGTCGAGCCACTCCGCTTATGACCTACGCTCCAATTTCGGCGACGAGATAGAGCGTCACACGCTTGCCGTCACCGTGGTCAACGAACCGGGCGTTCTGGCACGGGTCATCGGTCTTTTCTCGGGCCGTGGCTATAACATCGAAAGCCTCACCGTGGCCGAGATCGACCACGAAGGACACCGTTCGCGCATCACTATCGTCACCTCAGGCACCCCGCAGGTGATTGCGCAGATCAAGGCCCAGCTTGGCCGCATAGTGCCTGTGCTTGAGGTCCATGATCTCACCGCAGAAGGTCCGAGCGTCGAGCGCGAACTTGGTCTGCTCAAAGTCTCTGGCGCTGGCGAAAAGCGCGTCGAAGCGCTTCGTCTTGCCGACATTTTCCGCGCAAACGTTGTGGACTCGACCCTTGAGAGCTTTGTGTTCGAGATCACAGGCACGCCTGAAAAGATTGACGCATTCGCCGAACTGATGCGTCCGCTCGGCCTTGTTGAAATCGCTCGCACGGGCGTTGCAGCTTTGGCTCGCGGTTCAAAGTAAGGTCGTACAACGGCAAAAGTTTAGGGGCGAAGGTTTAATCCTTCGCCCCTTTTTCATTTTCAAATCAATCTTCTAGATTGAGCCAGGCAAGCTCTTCTGGCGTCAGGTTCACCTCGAACGCTGGCAAGGTTGAAACGATCTCTCCTGCGCTTCTTGGCCCGATGAGGGCAAAGGACGGGAACGACTGGCCAAGCACCCAAGCCGCGGCGATGTTGTGACGCGATACGCCATACTTCTTCGCCAACTCCCCTGCCCGTTTGCGGCGCTCATCATTGTCCGCCGAGCCATAGCACGTGTCCGGCGCAGTATCCTCGGGCAACCGTCCACGCAGCGCCGCATCAAGGAAAAAGCCGCGTGCTTGCGACGACCAGCTCATGTGCATGGTACCCGTACGGCGCAGCCATTCGAGCGTCTTGGGCGTGTTCGACGTTACGCACCCCGCCCAAACAGGCTTTTCCATCACGGCAAGCGATAGGTTGTTATTGAGAATGCGCGGCGGCTCAAGGCCGTTCGTTTTGGCATATGCAACCGCCTCGTCAAATCGTTCGATCGTCCAGTTCGACCCACCCCAAATGCCGATCCGTCCCTTTTCACGCTCACGGGCGATGACCTCGACGAACTCGCCAACAGGTACTTCGGGATTGTCGCGGTGCATAATGTAAATCGCAGCGCGATCCGACTGGAGACGGTCGAGCGAGATATCAAGTTGTGCTGAAATGGCATCTGGTACGCAGTATGGAGTATGAGCCCCTTTGACGATCACGTTGATCTGATCGGCCACGCCTCGTGCTTTGACCCAATCGCCAAGAACGGCCTCATGTAGACCGCCACCATAGACAAAGCCCGTGTCAAAGGTATTGCCGCCAGCCTCCAGCCACGCGTCCCAAACCACAGCACCTTCGGCCACGGTATCGCGGTTGTCACAGCCAAGAATGAGCTGGGACACTGGGTTCTTTACGCCATCAACTTTGATGGTCTTCATCGCGGTAAGCCCCTTGGGCAGAACGCCAGAGAGCCTACGGATCGTCGCAGGCGTTTCGCCAACAACCTGATAGCCCAGCTCTCGGCGCCAAGCATCCAACGCATGGGCGTTTCCGAGCGATCCTTCGGGCGTCATGGCGGGATAAGAACAGCCCTTTTGACCGTTCAGAATGGCACGGCTTGCCCCCTCGGCCTCGTATGCAAACAGCATCTTCGGCGCCAACACCGACTCGACCCGATTTCCAGCGGCGCTTTCGACCTCGATCTTAGTATCCGCTGGCCCCTCAGAACGGCCAGGAATCCACGGATCAGTGAGACGCATGAGACCTTTTTCACAAGTGACTTCAATAACTTGCGGCATATTTCGCGCCACGGCCGAAGCGACCTCTGCAGTGACTCCGTTCCCGAACTTGATAAGTCCAAAAGCAACCTCGTCGACCCCGCTCTTTCCTATGATCCCGTTTCCCTTGAGCGAGATCGGGTCAACCATGCGCCCCTCGTTGATTCCAGCAAAGAGCCGCGCCGCCGAAACAGCGTAACCGCCCACATCAAGAATACCGCCACCCGCAAGGTTGGCGTCATAGAGTCGGCTCTCGGGATCAAAGCCCGCCGCAAATCCAAAGAGCGCACGCACATGCTGCACCGCGCCAAGCTCTTCGCTTTTGAGGATCTCAACCGCCCGCGCAATTTGCGGATGGTGAAGATACATATAGGCCTCCATGAAGAAGACCCCTTCTTGCGCCGCCGCCTCAGTGAGCGCCGCAACCTCGGCAGCGTTAAGTCCGGCAGGTTTCTCAACAGACACATGTTTGCCCGCGCGGATCGCCATTAGCGCCTGTTGCGCATGGAATGGGTGCGGTGTTGCGATGTGAATGGCGTCTACTTCTGGATCGGCACAGATCTCATCGTAGTCGGTGTAGACCTTTTCCTTTGCCACGCCGAATTCTTCCGCAAAGGCCGCACCGCGCTCGGGCGATCGACTGGCAAGTGCGAAAAGCTCACCGTGCTCGCTTTCTTCCAGACCTTTGGCGAAATTCCAAGCGATCCGACCCGGACCAATTATTCCCCATTTAACCGTGGCCATCTACGCCCCTCCTATCGCGGTTTGCCCGAACAGTTACAACTTGCATGAGGAGCGTCAACAAGTTTAGTAAATTTTTACCACCTTCCGCACTCAACTCCAACAAACCGAGACATTCCGCGCATTGCGCAACTGCGTTGTCCATGCAAAATGATCAAATGTCAGATCAAGTGAAACGACCCAGAATTAAGAAGACCGGTGCGACTCTCAAGCAGATCGCCAATCGAACGGGCGTTTCTGTCTCGCTCGTGTCTAGGGTCTTGAACTTTGACAGTACACTTTCTGTTGGTGACGAAACACGGCAAAAAATCATCGAAACAGCAGAAGCTCTCAACTACGAACCACCGCGTCGCCGTAAAAAGCTTTCGCTCGAAGCGGACCAGCGCAAAATCGCACTCCTCCACTTCCTGAGACCCGAACAAGAACTGAGCGACCCCTATTATGTCGCCATGCGGATCGGGATCGAAAGCCGCTGCACAGCGCTCGGGTTGGAACAGATCAAAATTTACTCCGGCGCGCCAATGCCTGATCCCGAAATGCTCGAACGCGTTGGGGGCTGCATCATAATTGGCCGTCACTCCGAAGCAGAGATTGATGCGCTTCGTGAAAAGGCCAAACACATCGTTCTTGCCGACCATATGCCTCTTGAAGATGACATTGATGCGGCGCTCTGCAATCTCAAAGCGGCGACCCATAAGCTATTGAAATCGCTAGATAGCCTCGGATACTTACGAATAGGCTTTATCGGCTGGCATGACACTCACCGCGGCATTTCCACCCCTACTCCAGAGGCGCGTTACACAGCCTATAAGAATTGGATGGAAAGCCGTGAACGTTTTGATCCCTCGTTGACCCAGCTGGGAACCAACACCGAGCAGAGCGGCCATGACCTCACGCTAAGTCTCATTGCCGCGAATCCAAGGCCCGATGTCATCGTCACCGCGAACGACAATATGGCCGTCGGCGCTTATCGTGCGATTCTGGAATCTGGGCTCAAAATCCCTCAGGACATCGCGATTGCCAGCTTCAATGACATCTCGGCCGCCCGCTTTTTAAACCCACCCTTGACCACCGTGCGCCTACCTGCCGAGCGCATTGGCGAGAACGCGGTTGACCTTTTGGTCGAGCGCTTGTCAGGACGGAAATTAGCCAAACAAATCAGTCTTGAAAGCAAGATTGTCTGGCGCGAAAGCACCCGCAAACCTTTGGTCTGAGCACCCCCGCTCCGCGCTTCACCAGAAAAGCTGCACCAACGTCATTTGGTAAAATTTTACTAAATTTCTTGCTATGGGCGAAAATCTTTGCCTAGATACAGCCACGCCAGAGACTGGGCTGGCGCACCTTTTGGGAGGAAATTTAAATGAAGAACACTGCTGTTTTGCAGCGGGCGACTGCGCTTGGCCTCGGTGCAAGTCTACTCGCTATGACCTCTGCCTTTGCTGGCGATCTCAACGTTTGGGCATGGGACCCGAACTTTAACGGCGCTTCGATGAACAAAGCCGTGGACATCTACAAGGCCGACCACCCTGAATTCAATCTCACCTTCAACGCCTTCTCGCGTGAAGAAGTGGAGCAAAAGCTCCAGACACAGCTCGCCTCGGGCACCATCGACGGGCTTCCCGATATCGTATTGATCGAGGATTATTCCGCACAGAAGTTCCTTTTGTCCTTCCCCGGCGCATTCGAGCCGCTGACGGATGCCTTCGACTATTCACAGTTCGCCGACTACAAAGTTGCGCTCGCGACTGTCGGATCTGACACCTATTCGGTTCCCTTCGACTCGGGCGTGACTGGTTGGTTCTATCGCACTGATATTCTTGGAGAAGCAGGCTATAGCGCTGCCGATCTTGAGAACATCACTTGGGATCGCTTCATCGAGATTGCAAAAGATGTGGCCGCCAAGACAGGCAAGCCGATGCTCTCGCTCGACATCAACGATCCGGGGATGTTCGTGATCCTGCTTCAATCGACGGGCCATTGGTTCTTTGACGAGAACGGCGATCTGGACATCGTTGGCAACGAGGCCTTCAAAGCCGCTCTGGCCGATTACACCGAAATCCTTCAGGCTAAGGACATCTACAAACCTGTATCGGGCTGGGCCGAATACACCGGCGCATTTACGGGCGGTGATGTCGCAGCAGCGCTGACCGGTGTTTGGATCACGGGCACCATCAAAGCCGCCGATATGCCGGGGCAATGGGCCGTTGCGCCCATCCCACGCGTTGACGGCGTCGAGGGCGCAACCAACGCATCGAACCTTGGTGGATCGAGCTGGTATCTGCTCTCGTCCTCGCAGAACAAGGACGAAGCTAAAGCCTTCTTCAATGATGTCTGGGCGTCGAACATCGACTTTTATCAGGACATCCTTGTGGGCCAAGGCGCTGTCGGCTCGCTCCTCGCCTCGCGCGAAGGTGCCGCTTACCAGTCGAACGACGATTACTTCGGCGGTCAGGCCGTCTGGCAGGATTTCTCGACATGGCTTGGTGAAATCCCTGGCGTTGATTACGGCATTTTCACCTATGAATTGCGCTCGGCCATAGCAACCCAGCTTCCCGCTCTCGCAGACGGCGCTGATCTTGATGAAGCGATCGCAAAGATCGAAGCTGAAGCTCGCGTTCTGACGCAATAAGACCAGTGCGGCCCTTGGGGATTTACCTAGGGGCCGTTCTTATGAGGGGGAGGAAAGCTCGTGGCGCAAACTCGCTTGGGGCGGAACGAGAATATCAGTGGCTGGGCCTTTATCGCGCCTGCGATGGTATTGCTTGGAATATTCATGATATGGCCGATCTTGTGGTCTCTGTGGATGTCATTCCAAACGGGCCGCGGGATGAACATGTCCTTTGGTGGCCTGAGCAATATCATCCGCCTGACCGAAGACCCGATCTTCCTCAAAGCGCTCGGCAATACGCTTACCTTTCTCGCGATCCAAGTGCCGATCATGATCATGCTGGCGCTAATCTTTGCGGTCATGCTGAATTCGCCGCGACTTCGATTTCGTGGACTTTTCCGCACAGCGATCTTTCTGCCCGCCGTCACCTCACTCGTTGCCTATTCGATCCT
>CAYWUN010000033.1:17248-26306 GCA_964461315.1 uncultured Aestuarium sp. | reverse complement strand
TGACCACCGCTCCCTGACCTAGAACGCGGCGCGACCAGTCACGGTTAAAGCGGTCGATACATTCACCAATCCGCGTCCCGCCCTCCCAGTCCTGAGCTTCCGCACCCGCAGCCGCCAAAGCGGCATCTACATCGCGCTGACGCAAATGGCGCGTGATATTGGTAAGGCGCGTTCCAAAGGTAAAGGCGTGAACCTTAGCCCAGCCCTGCCCTTTGGCGTTCGAAACGGCGTGAAGGAAATGGAGCACTGCACGCGAATATTGGCTCATTGATCCCGAGATGTCGCAAATGACGACAAGGTTCGGATACCGCTCGCGCCGCTTCTTGGTTTCAAAAGCCGTGATCTCACCGCCTTGACGGAGAGCTTTGCGCATGGTGGCGCGCCAATCGGCGAGATCACCGCGTCCTGCCATCGTGCGGCGTGACTTGATCGGCCTTACGGGCAAGGTCATACGCGCGAGAATACGTTTTGCCTCGGCCATTTCCGCTGTAGACATCTGTTCAAAGTCCAAAGTGCGGAGCTTTTCCTCGGTCGAGATCGTCTTGGAGGCATCGATATCAATCAAGGCCTCTTCGTTTTCCTCGTCCTCGTCTTCTTTCTTGGGCAGCGGGACGTTTTGATCATCTAGCAAAGCTTCTGCTGCCCGCTTCTCGCCTGCTTTGGCTTTGCGCTCCTCTTGGACTCCGCGCACCGATGGCAGCATCATCGACATCATATGTTCAAGATACCGCGGATCGCGCCAATACAGCCGGAACACCTGTCCGAAAATGACGCGGTGCTCGGGACGCGAGACAAAGCAAGCTTCGAGCGTCCAGTAAAAATCATTCTTCTCGGTAAAGCCCGCAGCCTCGACCGCCCGAATGGCATCGATCACCCGCCCCGGTCCGACAGGAAGCCCCGCCTTTCTGAGTGCGCGCGCAAAATGCGTTATATTATGCGCAAGTTTACCGTCCTCGGGAATGCTTAAGGGGATGTATTCAGCCATTGCGCCCCCCTACCCCTAAAAGCCTTTTGACCGATCATACAGGTGCAAGCTCGGCGCGGGCTTCTTTCAGAATACGTTGCGCCTCGCTCCCTTCGATACGGGCGATGTCATCTTGATATTTCAAGATCGCACCGAGCGTGTCCGCAATAACTTCGGGGGACAGATCAATGACATCAAGTGCCAAGAGACATTTGGCCCAATCGATCGTTTCAGCAACGCCAGGTTTCTTGAAAAGGTCTTCGGTGCGGAGCTTTTGGACAAAGGCCACTACTTCACGGCTAAGCGTCTCTTGTGCCTCGGGCGCCTTGGCGTTGAGGATTTCCAGCTCGCGATCAAAGGTCGGATAATCGACCCAATGATAAAGGCAGCGGCGCTTGAGTGCGTCGTGCACTTCGCGTGTGCGGTTCGAGGTCAAGATCACAATCGGCGGCTCGGGTGCTTTGATCGTTCCGAGTTCGGGAATGGTAACTTGGAAATCAGAGAGTGCTTCGAGCAGGAATGCTTCAAAAGGTTCATCCGTGCGGTCGATTTCATCGATGAGCAGAACAGGTGCGCCTTTGGAATTAGGCCGCATTGCCTGAAGCAAGGGCCGCTCGATCAGAAAGTCAGAGGTGAAGAGCTCGGACTTAAGTTCATTACGGTCCGCGCCCCCCGTCGCTTCGGCGGTGCGAATGGCAATCATTTGTTCGGCAAAGTTCCATTCGTAAACTGCAGATGTCGCGTCCAACCCCTCGTAGCATTGAAGGCGGATCAAATCGCGCCCAAGCGCTGCGGCTATAGACTTGGCGATTTCCGTTTTGCCCGTTCCTGCCTCGCCTTCAAGGAAGAGTGGCCGTCCGAGCTTGAGCGAGAGGAACATGACCGTGGCAAGCGATCTTCCGCAAACATAGTTTTCACCCGCCAGTGCGGTTTGCACTTCGTCGATGCTTTGAAAATTCATGTCTCTCCTCCGTTTGTATCGGATGCTGCATCTCGCCGTGCTCGGGTCAAGTGGTCCCTTGGTCTTAGACAAAGGTCTAGAATCGAATTTCCATCAAGTTTTCACCTATGAGTTGAGAGGATTTGCGAAACTCTATCCCCTGGATGTACACCAAAGCCAAAATAGCATGGCACATCGTGAAATCTTCGCTCAATCTGCACAATTTCGCCCAAGTTCGTTGGCATTCGGAACCCAGTTGACCTGTAAAGACTATGAGTAAATTTATGAGTGAGTTTTCCCCAAATCTGTCTGATCTCGATCAAGAAGAGTGGTTTGACGCCCTCGATATCTTGAGCGAAGAGCATGGCCATTTCGAAGAGCTCGGCTCTGACCATATCGCGATTCTGACAGATGCCGGGCCTCGCTTGCTGGTCACTTTCGAAAGCTATCCAGAAATCACCGCCAGCTCCGATATTGACGAACCGCGCGGGTTTCATTTTGTAAAACGGCTTGGATGGTCGCACCTTGCAATCATTGCACGAGGTCACAGCTTTTTCCGCTCCCCCGAAATCCACCGCTATTTTGACCGCCTAATCGACGATGGCTTCTTTGAAGATTTCGACCGCGTACTTTTCTTTGGAGTCCATGAGGCCGGCTATGCTGCGAGCGCCTATTCAGTGTGTGCGCCTGGCGCAGAAGTTCTCGCGCTTCGTCCCTTTGCGACCCTATCGCCACGTCTTGCATCATGGGATGAACGCTATCCCCAAGCGCGAAAGCTCGACTGGACCAAGCGCTTCGGGTATGCGCCCGACATGCTCGACGCGGCTGCACATGCAACAGTGATCCTTGATCCGCGCGTGAAAGAGGACGCCATGCACGGCGCACTCTTTAATCGCAAGAACGTAACAAGCCTTTGGGCACGTGGTTCTGGCACCATGATCGACGCACTTTTCGACGGAATCGGAATTCTCAACAAGCTGATCGTTCTCGCGATGGACGGCGGGCTTGATGCAAAGACCTTTTACAAACTCTACCGCAAGCGGCGCGAGAGCTTTCCATATTTGCGCTCGTTGGATCAAATGGCTTTCGGCAAAGGCAAACATCACCTGAGCAAATCGCTCTGCACACGCATGATGGAAGAACGGCCACACCGCTATTTCAACAGGCGTCTGGCCCAAATAAAAGAGCTAGAAGAGCAAGCATGAAAATGGCGGCCCAAAGGCCGCCTTTCTTGTCAGGAATGCAATCTGACTTAGTATGCGACGAGGTCGCGATAAACGTGGTATGCGATCATTTCGCGAGCGATGCCCTGATTTGCAAGCTCAGCATCCGAAAGCGCTTCGAGCTTTGCGATGCGCTGAGCACGAGGGCTCGACTGGTAGTGAGCTTCGCCGAAAGCAACGATGCGATCAAATAATGCAGAAACGCGATCAGCAAAGGTAGGAGCGGCAGCGGGGACGATCGAGGAGGAGATGAAAGCCATTTTAGAATTCCGTTTCATGTGTGTTCGGTTGTTGAATTCTTTGTACTTAACGCCGCGCCGCAGCAAAACTGACAATGCCGAATTTCCGCGTTGCAGCAAATGCATGGCTCACGCTTGGAGTAGCGCATAGCTTAGGCTATGGTGCAGCGTCACAAATTTGTGTAAGCGAACCCCATGACCGCACAGCCTCTTACCCGCCTCACGATCCGTCGCCCTGATGACTGGCACTTGCACCTGCGCGATGGCGCGATGCTCGAAGCTGTCCTGCCCCATTCGGCAGAGCATTTTGGCCGCGCTATCATCATGCCAAACCTCGTCCCGCCCGTGGTAACCGCTGAACAGGCTGCCGCATATCGCGACCGCATTCTCATGGCGCTGCCCGAGGGCAAAACGTTCAAGCCGCTGATGACGCTTTATCTGACCGAGAATACCGATCCTGCGGACGTGGCACAGGCGCATTCGGAAGGGATTGCAACGGCGGTAAAGCTCTACCCTGCGGGCGCCACGACCAACTCGGCTTCGGGTGTGCGTGACTTTGACAAAGTGCGCCCCGTTCTGGAAAAGATGGCCGAGATCGGCATGCCGCTTTGTGTTCATGGCGAAGTCACCGATAGCGACATCGACATCTTCGACCGTGAAGCCGTCTTTATCGACCGCGTGCTCAAGCCGATCCGCAAAAAGGTGCCTGACCTCAAAGTTGTCATGGAACATGTGACTACCGCCGATGCTGTGGATTACGTGCGCGACAGCTCAAAGAACCTAGCCGCGACGATCACCACGCATCACCTGATCATCAACCGCAACCATATCCTTGCGGGCGGGATCAAGCCGCACTTCTACTGCCTGCCGGTGGCCAAGCGCGAAAAGCACCGTATCGCTCTCGTCCAAGCGGCAGTTTCGGGCGACAAGCGCTTTTTCCTCGGGACCGACTCGGCACCGCATACCGATCCGGCAAAGCTCCAAGCCTGTGGCTGCGCTGGCATCTATACTTCGATCAACACCATGTCCTGTTTGGCCGAGGTCTTCGAGGCCGCTGGCGCGCTTAAACAGCTTGAAGCCTTTGCTTCGCTTAACGGACCGCGTTACTACGGCCTTCCTGCGAACGAGGACACAATAACCCTCGTCAAAGGCGAACCCGTCGAATACCCCACCACGGTCGAAACGGGTGTAGGCCCTCTCACTGTCTTTGATCCCGGTTTCCCGCTGCATTGGCGTGTCGAAGCCTGATCCGAATCTGAACAAAGGAAGTCTCAATGATCCCCTCCTCCTTCCCATCCAAAGAAGAGATCGCTCGCCTTTCAGCAGGTATGCTCCTTGAGATCGGCGCTGTTCACTTCAACTCGCGCGAGCCCTTTACCCACGCGAGCGGCAAAAAAGCTCCGACATACATTGACTGCCGCAAGCTGATTTCTTTCCCGCGCATCCGCTCGACCCTGATGGATTTCCTTGCTGTTACCATCATGCGCGAAGCTGGGTTTGAAGCGTTTGACAACGTGGCAGGCGGCGAAACCGCAGGCATTCCCTTCTCTGCCCTGATTGCCGAGCGCCTTGCTCTTCCGATGACCTATGTGCGTAAGAAACCAAAAGGTTACGGCCGCAATGCTCGCATCGAAGGCGTCATGACCGAAGGTCAGCGCGTGCTTCTTGTCGAAGACCTCACCACGGATGGTGGCTCTAAGCTTTCCTTCGTCGATGCGATCCGCGAAACGGGCGCAACCTGCTCGGCAACTGCTGTGATCTTTTATTATGGAATCTTCGAAGGCGTAGAAGAGACCCTTGCGAACCATGGCGTTCAGCTTTTGTCGCTCTGCACATGGTGGGACGTTCTTACCGTTGCCAAAGAGCGCGGCGCATTCGACGCGGAAACCCTTTCGGCGGTTGAGGACTACCTCAACGATCCGGCAGGTTGGTCAGCCAAGCACGCCTAATCGAGGCAAATCGAAATTCGCAAAGGCCCTGCAAGGCATGCCGCCTTCGGGGCCTTTGACTTATCCACAGCTTATACAATTTGAAGCCCGCCCCCGCCTTGGGTTACAACAGAAACCGAAAAGAGTCGGAGTGGTTCCTGTGAACGAAATTAGAAGTTTTGATGCCAAGACACCCGAAGTCACGGGCGAAAGCGTTGATCTGCTTCCTCACTCGATTGAAGCTGAACAGCAGCTTCTGGGCGCGATCCTGACAAACAACGACATCTTTGATCGTGTGAACTCGATCGTTTCGGCGCAACACTTCTATGATCCAGTCCATCAACGGATCTTTAACGTGTGCCACAGCCGCATTTCACAAAATGCGCTTGCCTCCCCCGTGACGCTCAAGACTTTCATGGAAGATGACCCAGGCCTGCAAGAACTTGGTGGCGCGGCTTACCTTGCGCGTCTCGCGGGCGCTGCGATCTCGGCCTTTGCCGCACGGGACTATGCGCAGATGATCTATGACCTCGCTGTGCGCCGCGAGCTGATCCAAGTGGGCCGAGACATCGCCGCAAAGGCAGCGAAGGTCGACGTTGACAGCGAACCCAAAGAACAGATCGTCCAAGCCGAACAAGCGCTCTACAAACTTGCCGAACAAGGCACTTCGGAAAGCGGCTTTGTCAGCTTTCTCAAGGCTGTAACTGACGCCGTCAACGTTGCCAACGCCGCCTATCAGCGCGAGGGTGGCCTTTCGGGTGTGTCCACTGGCCTGATCGATATGGACAAAAAGCTTGGCGGTTTGCACAAGTCGGACCTTTTGATCCTCGCAGGTCGCCCGTCTATGGGTAAAACCTCGCTTGCGACCAACATCGCCTTTAATATCGCCAAGGCCTATAAGAAGGGCCGCCTTCCCGATGGGACTGAGGGTGCAGTTGAGGGCGGCGTTGTTGGATTCTACAGCCTCGAAATGAGCGCAGAGCAGCTTGCCGCGCGTATCCTTTCGGAAGCCTCCGAAGTACCTTCGGAGCAGATTCGCCGCGGTGACATGACCGAAGCCGAGTTCCGCCGTTTTGTGGATGCTGCAAAGTCGCTTGAAAGCTGCCCGCTTTTTATCGACGACACTCCAGCGATCCCGATCAGTCAGCTTGCCGCACGTGCGCGCCGCCTCAAGCGGACGCATGGCCTCGATGCTCTATTCGTGGACTACCTTCAGCTCGTGCGCGGGACAGGGAAGACCGAGAGCCGCGTCAACGAAATCGCTGAGATTTCCATGGGCCTCAAGGCAATTGCCAAGGAACTCCATATTCCTGTGATCGCTCTTTCCCAGCTTTCTCGTCAGGTGGAAAGCCGTGACGATAAGCGCCCTCAGCTGTCCGACCTTCGTGAATCGGGTTCGATCGAGCAGGACGCCGACGTCGTTATGTTCGTGTTCCGTGAAGAATATTACAAAGAACGCGAAAAGCCCGGTGATCACGAGCTAGAGAAAATGGCCCAGTGGCAAGAAGAGATGGACCGTCTCCACGCCAAGGCCGAAGTTATTATCGGCAAGCAGCGCCACGGTCCGATTGGCACGGTTGAGCTTTCGTTCGAAGGACGCTTCACCAAATTCGGCAACCTCGTCAAAGCGTGGCAGCAAAACGCAGAAGACAATTACCACTAACAAAGTCGTCTTCGTTCGATTGCATATCCAACACTCAGATATAAAAAGGCTCCTATGAGCACAGGTAAACTTCGCATTGATCTCGACGCGCTTGTCGCTAACTGGAAAGCGCTCGACGCAAAAACCGCCGTGGAAACGGGCGCGGTCGTTAAGGCCGATGGCTATGGCCTCGGCTCTGACTATGTGGCCCGCGCCCTGTATCGCGCTGGCGCCCGCAAGTTCTTTGTGGCTGCTGCAGAAGAAGGCGGCAAAGTGCGCTCGGCTATTGGATCGGATGCACAGGTCTTTATCTTCTCAGGCCATATGTCTGGCGACACGGACATGATCGCGGACCTGCGGCTCACGCCCATGCTCAATAGCTTGGATCAAATGACTCGCCATTTCGAGGCGCTTCCCGGTCACCCCTTTGGCATTCAGCTTGATACGGGCATGAACCGTCTTGGTATGGAATGGTCTGAATGGTCCGCCGTCTCATCGCTTGCTCTGGAACAAGGACCCGCGCTTGTTATGAGCCATCTTGCGTGTGCGGATGAACCCGAGCACCCAATGAATGCCTATCAGCTTGATCAGTTCAAGCGCATGACAGACGGAGTCAATGTGCCGCGCTCGCTCTCGGCTACGGGAGGCATTCTACTTGGGCCGGACTATCACTTTGACCTGACCCGACCTGGCATCGGCATGTATGGTGGCCGTCCGTTCGAAGACGCTCAACCGGTCGTTCAACTGGACCTACCCGTTGTTCAGGTTCGTGAACTCGAAGAAGGCGAAGTCGTCGGCTATTCCAACACGTGGCAAGCCAAGCGCCCGACGCGTATCGCAACTGTTTCTTCTGGCTATGCAGACGGACTTTTGCGTTCGCTCTCCAACAAGGTAAAGCTCTTTGCCAATGGCGTTCCGGTGCAGCTTGTTGGCCGTGTGTCGATGGACCTATTGACGATAGATGTCACCGACCTTGAGACCACGCCCGAGTATCTCACGCTCATGGGCGAGATGCAGAGCGTTGACGATCTGGCAGATATTGCTGGGACCATCGGATATGAGTTCCTGACCTCGCTCGGAGCGCGCTACGCACGCCAATACATCGCGAACTGATTAGCGCGGAAACAGTTGCGGAACAAATTCGCGACTGTTTCCATATCTGAATATATACGGCACTTTCCTTAAAAAGTGTTTCAACGCTTCGGGTTGCAACCTATTATCAGCACAATCAAATCGTGCTGGGGGGCACATAATGGTCACGACTGAAGCGCTTCGGGCTTTCGCTCGTCTTTGTCACATCGTTTCATTCATTTTGTTGGCAACTGCTGCGCTTGTGCTCATGCTTTACACAATCCTGAGCGCTCTCGATCTGACACCTTGGCTGTCTCTGCCCCTCACATTTGGTGAGATCGAAATACCGCAGGGTGGCATGTATATCCAGATTGCGGTCACATTGCTGGGTGTCTCTATCCTCGCCTACCTCCCAAGTAATCTGCGCGTGCTGCAACTCGAAAAGAGCCACCGCGATTTCCATCTAAATATGGAAGACGTCGCCCGCGCCTATCAGCTGAGCCACCATGCCGACAGACAAGGGGGCTTCTCTCTGAGTTCCGAGTTCGACGCAGTGCGCGAGCGGCTATCCTACCTGCGTGATCACCCCGATCTTTCGCGTCTGGAGAGCGACGTGCTCACACTTGCCGCCCAAATGAGTGAAAAATCACGCGATATTGCCGCGATTTACTCGGAGGAAAAAGTGACCCGTGCAAAGAAGTTCCTAAGCGAGCGTCAACGAGAGATCGAAGATCAGCAAGAACGGATCGTAGACGCACTTCATATCTGCGACGAGGTACGCAAATGGAAACGTCAGTTCGAAGCAGCGGAGGATGTTCTTCAGCGTCAGCTCGCGCGCTTGGATAGGCGCTTGCAACTGATCCTGCCGGATCTCGGATACGACTTTGAACGTGAAGACCGTTCCAACGTTGTTCAACTCGCACAAAAGCCCGCAGCAGAATAACCTTGTAATCAGAGCACCCTACCCTCAGATGTTAGCAGGACTTTGAGGGTGAATATGAAGACTCTGATCAAATGGGCGAACCTTTCTCTTTTGGTGCTTTTCCCGATT
>CAYWUN010000033.1:0-17148 GCA_964461315.1 uncultured Aestuarium sp. | reverse complement strand
TCGCAATGGCCGATGTCTTTCTCATCGCGCTCTATGTTGTCGTGGTCAAAGGGATTGGGATCGCCACTGTCGAGGTCGCTTGGGGACTTTATCTTTTCACGGCCTGTATCCTCGTCTCGCTCGCCATTTCCGCACTTTCAGGAAAAAGCAAACGCTAGAAACCTGTTGCCCAACCCAAAAAAATGGGACAAAAGGAGAACATGGCAAAAGATTTGAGCTTCTCCTGTTCTGACTGCGGTGCAGTTTTCTCCAAATGGTCGGGCCGCTGCGATGGTTGTGGCGCGTGGAACACCATTTCCGAAGACAAGCCCATTTCAACCGGTCCTGCGTCCAAAACATTGGGTGGCAAAAAGGGACACGTGCTGGCCCTGACCGATTTGGCCAGCCACGAGCCCGAGCCACCACGCACAGAAGCGGGGGTTGCAGAGCTTGATCGCGTCCTAGGAGGCGGATTGGTCAAGGCATCGGCACTATTGGTTGGCGGTGATCCTGGGATCGGTAAATCAACGCTTCTTTTGCAGGCGGCTGCTCGGTTTGCCCGCAATGGTTTGAAGGTGATTTATATCTCGGGCGAGGAAAGCGCCTCGCAGGTTCAGATGCGAGCACATCGTTTGGGACTTGAGCAAAGCCCAGTCAAACTCGCCTCGGAAACCAACTTGCGCGATATTTTGACGACGCTCGACGCAGAGCAACCTGAACTGGTGATCATCGACTCGATCCAAACGATGTGGGCCGACAATGTCGAAAGCGCACCGGGATCGGTGTCGCAGGTCCGCGCCTGCGCACATGAGCTGACCACCTTTGCCAAAAAACGTGACATCGCGGTGATTATGGTGAGCCACGTCACCAAAGAGGGCAACCTTGCTGGGCCGCGCGTGGTCGAACATATGGTCGACACCGTGCTCTACTTCGAAGGCGAGCGCGGCCACCAGTTTCGCATTCTTCGCGCCGTAAAGAACCGATTTGGACCCGCTGACGAGATCGGCGTTTTCGAAATGACAGGAAAAGGGTTAGCCGAGGTCAAGAGCCCTTCGGCGCTCTTCCTTTCTGAACGCGGCAAGCCCGCCCCGGGGTCCGTTGTTTTTGCAGGGGTCGAAGGGACGCGCCCTGTTCTTTGCGAAATTCAGGCGCTCGTTTCCCCTGCGCCAGGCGGAACCCCTAGACGCTCAGTTGTGGGCTGGGATGGAGGGCGACTTGCGATGATCCTCGCCGTTTTGGAATCGCGTTGCGGGATCGCTTTTGCTGGGCTTGATGTCTATCTCAATGTCGCGGGAGGCCTTCGGATCACTGAACCTGCGGCCGACCTTGCAGTTGCCGCTGCGCTGATTTCCGCCCGAGAGGACGCAACGCTACCCTCTGATTGTGCCATTTTTGGAGAAATTTCACTCTCTGGGGGTATTCGTCCCGTGTCCC
The DNA here is from genome assembly GCA_964461315.1 of uncultured Aestuarium sp. Taxonomy (GTDB): domain Bacteria; phylum Pseudomonadota; class Alphaproteobacteria; order Rhodobacterales; family Rhodobacteraceae; genus Marivivens. Next base: position 15,735 of record CAYWUN010000033.1, on the reverse strand, counting down.
AGATGGAAAATCGGTTGAAAGAAGCGCAAAAACTTGGTTTCTCCTCTGCTATCCTTCCGGTGCTTCCAAAACGAAGCGCAGTGTCGGGTGAAACTCTGCGACAGATGACCGATGTCGCTCAGTTTGTAGAAGAAATATTCGGCGCGCGGTGATCTCCCGCGCAAGCGGGGGAAGAAGATGGAAGGTTTCACAATCGTCGACGGCATTGTCGCGATCGTTATCGTAGTTTCGGCGCTGCTCGCTTATTCGCGCGGCCTCGTCCGTGAGGCGCTTGCGATTGCGGGTTGGATTGGTGCAACGATCCTCGCCTTCCTTTTCGCCGACAAAGCCACACCGCTCATCAAACAAATTCCGATGGTTGGTGATTTCATTGGCGATAGCTGCGAACTTTCGGTCATTGCATCCTTTGCTGCCGTCTTTGGTGTGGCACTGATCGTATTCTCGATCTTTACGCCGCTCTTCTCATCGGTCGTTCAGCGCTCGGTGCTCGGCGGGCTCGATCAGGGACTTGGCTTCATGTTCGGCGTTGTGCGCGGCATCCTGCTCGTCGCTGTTGCCTATTTTGTCTACAGCACCGTTCTGTCCGCTCAAGGGATGCCGATGATCGACGACAGCCGTTCAGCCAAGGTGTTCAGCAAGCTTACAGGATCGGTCGAAGACCAAGATCCCGAGCAAGCGTTGGGCTGGATCACCACCCAATACGAGCAGCTGGTTGGCCAGTGTAGCGCCTCTTAATTGCAAGAAACACCATTGTGATGCGTTCTTTTGGCTTAATCGCCAAAATAATCATGATAGTTTCGTGACACCGCGCTTTTGACAGACTATCAGGAGCGCGACCCCAACTAGTCGGATTCGGAGCCTCAGTCGTGTCCAAAACGATGCCCCTCGCCCATCCCTTTGACGATGACAAACTCAAGGAGGAGTGCGGGATCTTTGGCGCGGTTGGCGTAGCAGATGCTGCCAACTTTGTCGCTCTTGGTCTCCACGCCCTACAGCACCGCGGTCAAGAAGCCGGCGGGATCGTGGTTCACGACCCTGAACATGGCTTTAACTCGGCACGTAGAATGGGCTATGTTCGTGATAACTTCACCTCGCAAGAAGTGATGCAAACGCTTCCTGGCAATATCGGTATCGGCCACGTCCGTTACTCGACCGCTGGGAACAAGGGCCAGACCGCCATTCGTGACGTTCAACCCTTCTTTGGCGAATTTGCCATGGGCGGCGCTGCGATTGCGCACAACGGGAACATCACTAACGCCGATGCGCTCCGCCGCGAGCTGATCGAGCGCGGTTCGATTTTCCAATCCTCGTCCGACTCGGAATGCATCATCCACCTGATGGCGCGCTCCATGGGTCGCACGATCCCCGACCGCATGGAAGAAGCGCTCCGCAAAGTCGAAGGCGCATTTTCGGTCGTTGCAATGACCCGCACCAAGCTGATCGGTGTGCGTGACCCTCTTGGCGTGCGTCCACTTGTCCTTGGCAAGTTTGCCGATGGCTATCTACTCGCCTCGGAAACCTGCGCACTCGACATCGTCGGAGCCGAGTTCATTCGCGAAGTTGAACCGGGCGAAATGGTTGTCATCAGCGCCAAGCATGGCGTTCAAAGCCACTTCCCCTTCCGCCGCCGCCAATCGCGCTTCTGCATTTTTGAGCACGTCTACTTCTCGCGCCCTGACTCGATCCTTGGCGGTCGCTCGGTCTATGAGACCCGCGAAAACATCGGCCGCGAACTGGCAAAGGAAAGCCCTGTCGAGGCTGACCTTGTTTGCCCCGTACCAGACTCAGGTACGCCAGCCGCAATCGGTTTTAGCCTTCAGTCGGGTATTCCCTATGCGATGGGCATCATCCGCAACCAATACATGGGCCGCACCTTCATTGAGCCATCAGAGCAGATCCGTAACATGGGTGTGCGTCTCAAGCTTAACGTGAACCGCGCTCTGATCCGTAACAAGCGGATCATTCTTGTGGACGACTCGGTCGTGCGTGGCACCACCAGCCGCAAGATCAAGGACATGCTTTTGGATGCGGGCGCAGCAGAAGTGCACTTCCGTATCGCCTCCCCGCCCACAGCTTGGCCGTGCTTCTACGGTGTGGATACGCCCCAACGTGAAAAGTTGCTGGCCGCTACGATGACCGAGGAAGAAATGCGCGACCACCTCGGCGTGGACAGTCTCAAGTTCATCTCTCTCGACGGTCTCTATCGTGCAGTCGGTGAAGCAGAAGGACGTGACCCTAAGGCGCCTAAATACTGCGACGCTTGTTTCTCTGGCGAATATCCGGTCGCTCCGACTGACATGATCGAAAAGGGCTTCCAGCTCAAAGCCGCCGAATAAAAAGCGCAAACCTGTTAAAAGGACCCCGCCCTCGTGCGGGGTCTTTTTTCGTTTTGACGCTTGTGCAACTTTGCACTTGGACGCATCCTTGGCTGATCGGAGGAAATCCATGACCCATGCTGCGCCCCATGACGCCTATCTCGAAACGATTACAGGTTGGCAACGTGCTGCGCTTGACGACATCCGAATGCGGCTCGCAGCCCTCCTTCTCAACTCAGAAGAGGTGATGTCCTATGCCATCCCTGGATTTCGCGTAAACGGCAAAGTTCTGATGGGTTATGCAGCATATAAAAACCATTGTTCGCTTTTTCCTCATTCGGGGAGCCTGCTCTTCCATTTCCAAGATGAGCTCACCAATTTGGGCTACAAATTCAACAAGGGCACGCTTCAGTTCACCGAAAGCAATCCGATCTCGGATGATCTTCTGGCTCGTTTGGTCGCCAAACGCATTGAGATGGCGTAATCTCGTCGCATCTCGCCGATCCATCTTGCGCAAATCTAGCGCAAATGACAAATGAAGCTCATGTCGAACATAGATCAAAAACCCGTCGCTCTTATCACTGGTGCTTCTCGCGGCCTTGGTGCTGCTTTGGCAGAGGCGCTGGCGTCCACGCATCACATTGTTGCTGTCGGCAAGACGACCGGCGCTCTGGAAGAGCTGGACGATCGGATCAAGGCCAAGGGTGGCGAAGCAACGCTGGCGCCAATGGACATCACGGTTGAGGCCGCAATGCAGCAGCTTTGCCGTTCGATCTTTGATCGTTGGGGAAAGATTGATCTTTGGTTGCACACGGCTGTCTTTGCTGCCCCCCTTTCTCCTGCGGGCCATATGCCGCCCAAGGATCTGACAAAGTCGATTGACACCAACATCGGTGCAACGGCGCGTCTTATTTCCTATGTCGAGCCGCTTTTGGGCACAAATGGCAAAGCTGTGTTCTTTGATGATCCACGCGCTGGTGAAAAGTTCTTTGGCGCCTATGGTTCTACCAAAGGCGCGCAGATTGCGATGGCAAAAAGCTGGCAGTCCGAGACCGAAAAAACCGGTCCCTCGGTGCGCATTCTCACGCCTGCTCCGATGCCGACCTCAACACGGGGCCGTTTCTTTCCCGGTGAAGACCGTTCCAAGCTTGCGTCAATCCACGACGAGGCTGTGCGTCTTTTGCCTGAAATCCTCGGCTAATCGGATCAAACCGAGTCTCCATCGTCACGCTTTTATGAAAATGCCGCGCCTTTGGCCGCTGATGCTTGCCGCGCTGACTTCGGTTGCGTAGGAAAGACAAAAAGGGGGCATTATGCGCATTCTCATCACCAACGACGACGGTATCAACGCTCCTGGCCTCAAAGTGATTGAAAAGATCGCGCACGAGATTGCCGGCCCTGAGGGTGAGGTTTGGACCGTTGCGCCTGCGTTTGAGCAGTCGGGCGTTGCGCATACGATTAGCTATACCCACCCCACAATGATCGCCGAACTTGGCCCCCGCCGCTTTGCCGCCGAAGGCTCCCCCGCCGACTGTGTTCTCGCTGCCATCCATGATGTGATGAAAGATACCCCGCCTGATCTTGTTCTATCGGGGGTGAACCGCGGCAACAACGCGGCAGAGAATGTGCTTTATTCTGGAACGATTGGCGCAGTCATTGAAGCGGCCCTTCAAGGTGTGCCAGCCATCGCAATGTCGCAATATTTTGGCCCCGACAACGCGGACCTCGAGGACAGCTTTGAAGCCGCGGGGGTTCATGGCGCCAAGATCGTTCGCAAAGTCCTTTCAGTCGGCAAATGGCAAGATGACGATTACCGCGTTTTCTACAACGTAAACTTCCCGCCAACCTCGGCAAACGGCGTTCTTGGAACGAAGGTAACAAGCCAAGGTTTCCGCCGTGGCACGTCCTTCTCGGTCGAGCCGCATTTGTCGCCTTCGGGCCGTCGTTTCCTTTGGGTCCGTGGCGGCAACCAACGCATTAGCACTGCCGAAGGCACCGACGCCCAAGCGAACCTTGACGGATATATCTCGCTCACGCCAATGCGGGCCGACCTCACAGCGCATGACGTCCTCAACGAACTGAAAGCCACATTCGAGTGAATACAGCCGAACTCAAAATGCAGTTCCTCTTTGCCCTCCGATCCAAGGGGGTGACGGACGCGCGCGTGCTGACGGCGATGGAAAAGACGGACCGTGCACTATTTGTTCGAGGCATCTTTGCCGAGCGCGCATACGAGGACATGCCTCTTCCAATTGCGGCGGGCCAAACTATCAGCCAACCTTCGGTCGTCGGACTGATGACCCAAGCGCTTAAGGTTCAGCCCCGAGACAAGGTGCTCGAGGTGGGAACAGGATCAGGCTATCAGGCGGCAATCCTGAGCCATCTAGCCCGCCGCGTCTACACGATCGACCGCTACAAGCGCCTTGTCGCTGATGCTCGAAACCTTTTTGATCAGCTCAATTTGGTAAATATAACAGCGATTTCTGCGGATGGCAGCTTTGGTTTGCCCGAGCAGGCGCCCTTTGATCGCATTCTAGTGACCGCCGCAGCCGAAGACCCACCCGGCCCGCTCTTGGCCCAGCTGCGGATCGGGGGTATCATGGTTTTACCCGTAGGTCAGTCCGACACGGTTCAAAGCCTTATTCGTGTCACCCGCACAGAAGATGGTTTCGACTATGAAGAACTCCGGCCAGTGCGATTTGTCCCGCTTTTGGAAGGCATGGGCGACTAGGAAAAGTGACGGCCAGAAAATGGTCGCAGGAACGAGGAAACGAGCGATGCAGACACGTAGCACTCTCAAGCGAATATTGGTGGCAGGCGCGGCCCTGACGGCTCTGACCGCATGTAGCCAGAATTTCGATATGGACTTTCGCGACCTAGCTGGCAGCAAAGTCGATACCACGCAGGCTGCGCAAAACCTCCCTGCGCGCCCCCGCCCAGATGAACGCGGCGTGATTTCATATCCGACCTATCAGGTCGTTGTGGCCCAACGTGACGATACCGTGCGAACGATAGCCTCGCGCCTCGGTGTCGATGCGAACCAGCTTGCGACATACAATGGGATCGACGCAGATACGAAGCTTCGCCGCGATGAGATTTTGGCGCTTCCGAACCGTGTTGCCGAACCGACGCTTGCAAGCGGCGCCCAAGTCACCTCGGCCCCGCTTGGAACACCACAGGTTGACGTGACCACACTCGCCAGCTCTGCAATTGATCGAGCCGCTCCTTCGGCGCAGTCTACGGCAACGCCCGCGACAACGACTACGACGACGGCGACCAAATCGACAACACCTGTCATTCAGCAGGGGAGCGAGCCGCTACGCCACCGTGTTCAGCGCGGTGAGACCGTTTACTCGATCGCTCGTCTTTATGGCGTGCCGGTAAAGAATATTGCCGAATGGAACGGCCTTGGCGCAGATCTCACAGTTCGTGAAGGGCAGTTCCTCCTCATTCCGCGAGGCGATGCGCGACCTCCAGCAACAACGACTACCGCGTCGACCGAGACACCGGGTACCGGAAGCAGCACCCCGACACCACCAAGCGCAGCAGAGCCGCTGCCCACTGAAAAGGTTGCAGCCGCATCGACAACCGCAGCAGCAGCCGCGACGACAACAGCCGCCGCCCCTGCAACGCCGAACCTCAGCACATCAAAGCCGACAGGCAACGCCAACGCGCCTCTGGCGTATCCCGTCCAAGGCTCGATCATCCGCGCCTATGCCGCTGGCAAGAACGAAGGCATCGACATCGGCGCTGCCGCGGGAACTGCCGTCAAGGCAGCTGCTGACGGCACCGTTGCTGCGATTACCAAGGACACAAATGGCGTCCCGATTATGGTCATCCGCCACGCCAACAACTTGCTGACCGTTTACACGAACCTTGATGGCCTGACGGTTGCCAAGGATGCTTCGGTTTCCAAAGGCCAGACGATTGGTCGCGTTAGAGACGGCAGCCCTTCGTTCCTTCACTTCGAAGTGCGACAAGGCCTTAACTCGGTGGACCCGATGGGGTACCTGCCATAACGAAAAAGGGGAGGCCACCGCCTCCCCTTTTCAATTTAGCTCAGCGAAATACCCCGCCGCCCTGCAAGGTCGGTAAAGTATTGCCACGCCACGCGGCCAGAGCGGCTCCCACGCGTGGCCTGCCATTCGATAGCTTCGGCCCAAAGCGTTTCCTCGTCGATTTCGACGCCATATTCTTTGCAATAGCCTCGGATCATCTCAAGATATTGCTCCTGATCGCAAGGATGGAAGCCCAGCCAAAGGCCAAAGCGGTCCGAAAGCGAGACCTTTTCTTCCACCGCTTCCGCAGGATTGATCGCACTAGAGCGTTCGTTTTCGATCATATCGCGAGGCATAAGGTGGCGACGGTTCGAGGTCGCATATAGGACGACATTGTCTGGTCGTCCTTCGATACCACCATCCAGAACGGCCTTGAGCGATTTGTAGTGCGCATCGTCGTGGCTGAACGAAAGATCATCGCAAAAAAGCAAAAAGCGCTCGGCACGGCCACGCAAGAGGTTCAAGCATCGACCAATGCTTTCAAGGTCTTCACGCTGGATTTCCACGATCTTCAGCGCGGGAATCTCCGCCGAGACCTTACCGTGGATCGCTTTGACTAGGCTCGACTTGCCCATGCCTCGCGCGCCCCAAAGAAGCGCGTTGTTCGCTGGCATGCCGCGCGCAAACTGTTCGGTGTTTGCAAGTAGCGTATCACGCGAACGGTCAACCCCAACGAGAAGCGACACATCCACACGGCTCACTTTTTCCACCGGAACAAGCCGATCAGGCTCGGTGTGCCAAACAAAGGCCGAGGCCCCGAAATCCGGGGCCTCAAGAGGTGCAGGCGCCATCCGCTCTAGAGCTTCGGCAATGCGTTTTAGAACTTTCTTAGTCATGACTTCGTATTTTCTTTCTCGTCGTCATCTTCTTCATCAAATTCGTCAAAGAGGCTTTCGTCATCATCCAAGAGCCCTTCTTCGCGAAGCTTGGCTTCACGGTCGCGTTCGACACGGGCGACGAGGTGGATCGAGATTTCATAAAGGCCGAAAACCACGACGAATAGGATCACTTGCGAAACTACATCGGGCGGAGTTGCAAGCGCTGCGAGCACCAGAATGCCGACAACAGCGTATTTACGCATATTCTTGAGCCCACGCGAGCTGACCAAACCTGCCTTGCCCATCAACGTAAGCAAGACGGGAAGCTGGAAGCAAAGCCCAAATGCCACGATGAACTTGATCGTTAGCGAAAGGTAAGCCTGCGCCGAGCCTTGGAAAGCGATCCCTGCAATCGCACCCGTGCTTTCCTCATCCGCTAGGAGCGATCCGGGCTGCTGGAACCCCAAGAAGAAATCAAAAGCAAGCGGCGTGATTGCGTAATAGGCGAATGCGGCACCAAGAAAGAACATGAAAGGCGATGCGATAATGAACGGCAGGAACGCGTTCTTCTCGCTTTTGTAGAGGCCCGGAGCAACAAATCGCCACATCTGATAGCTGATGAACGGGAACGACAACACAAGACCGCCCAACAGCGAAATCGAAACCGCCACGAAGAAACCTTCTTGAAGCGCGATCAAGACGAGCCCGCAATCCTCCTGCCCGCGCGCAGCAAGTGCCGAACAGAGCGGTTCAGTCAGAAAATTGAAGAGAGGGTTCCAAAAAGCAAAGCAGATCACCATACCAATGATGAAAGCCACCAGCGATTTGATCAGTCGATTACGAAGCTCGGCGAGATGCTCGATGAGCGGTGCAGAGCTGTCTTCGATTTCGTCGGTCTTGCTCATTCGCTTGCCTCAGTTGTCTTGGGAGCGGGCTTTTTCTTTGGTGCAGCTTTCGGCTTGGCCGCGGCTTTGGGCTTAGCATCCGCTTTGGCCTTTGCTGGGGCTTTCGCCTTGGGTGCAGCTTCTGTTTTGGGCTCGGTCATGGACTTTGGTTTCGGCGCGGGCTCGAACTTGGGTCCCTCTTGCACCTTTGGCGTCTCGGCTGCGACAGCAGCTTCACGCTCCTTGCGTTCGGTCGCGGCCTTGGCGGTCGCCGCAGCGATCTTATCCTTGGCTTCCTGACGCTCGGGCGAGAGCGCAGAGGTTGCGGCCTCTTTGATCTTGTCCGCGCCGAACTTTTGCGGATTCGCAGCGGCTTTGAGCGTCTTGGAAATATCCTTTACGCCCGCCTCGTCTGCAGCGGATTCCATTGCGCGACTAAATTCGCGTGCCATCGTGCGCGCCTTGCCCGTAAACTGGCCTAGCGTCCGAAACAGGTTCGGAAGATCCTTTGGCCCAACAACGATCAAGGCGACGATGCCGATCAGCACCATTTCGCTCCAGCCCATGCCAAACATGTGCGGCTCCTATAAGTTCGGCCCCGCAACGGGGGCGCGAGGATTAGGCTTTGTCTTTTTCGTCAGCGGGGGTCACATCGCGCGCAGCGTCTGCGGCGTTGTTCTCGATCTCTGCTTTGCCGTCATCAAGGCCCTTTTTGAAGGACGTGATACCCTTACCAACTTCGCCCATGAGCGACGAGATTTTGCCGCGACCGAAAAGGACGAGGACGACAACTGCGATCAGAAGAAGGCCAGGAAGGCCAATATTGTTAAGCATCATAATTCTCCATTCGAGGGCCCTTGGGCCAAGACTTCGGTTGAGATCAAACTACGGGCGCTTTCCGAGATGTAAAAGCCAGTTCAGCCGAGGATCGGCCTATTTCAAGGAAATTTCACTTCACTTGGTGACAAAAAACTGTCAGTTGTTTCATTGGAATTATTGGGGATGCCTCATGAAGCGCAAAGAGCGGCTCGCAAAACTAACCGCTCACTTACGCAGCGGGGCACACCATCGGGGGGACGAACTCGCGGAACTGATGGGGGTTTCTCTTCGGACGCTGTACCGAGATATGGACACGTTGGCCGACTTGGGTGTCGCAGTGCAGGGAGAACGCGGGAAGGGTTATCGCGTCACGCCGTCCATTGACCTTCCTCCTCTCCAACTGACCGAAATCGAGATGGAAGCCCTTCAGCTTGGTCTCGCGGCAGTCTCGCAATCGAATGACACAGAACTTGCAAAAGCGGCCCTTGATTTGGGTGCGAAACTTGACGCTATTCTGCCCGAAGCTGATACGGCACCTCGACTTACGGAACTTCCCAAAGGCTTCGGTCATCTCGCCACGATCCGCCATGCAATCCGCGCGCGGCAAAAGCTTACCCTCAAGATCGATAACGCTCCGCGTACGCTTAGACCGCTTGCTCTTGAATACTGGGGGCGACTTTGGCTTGTTCAGGGGTGGTGCGAAACCACGCGGGGATTTGCGGAATTCTCACTGAGCGACATCAGTGAATTGCGCGTTCTGCCCGGACTTTTTGTCGAGGAAAAGGGAAAAACCCTCGAAGACTTTCGTCGTCCGCGCTAGCGCCGAGGGAACACAAAACAGCGATCACGCCGGATCATCAACCAAAGCGGCGTCCCTGTCTTGGGGAGAAAGACAGAAGGAATGGCCGCGCGCAGAATTGAGCCGTCATAGTCCATACGGAACTCGACCAAACTCTCAGCTCCCATAAAGCGCGCGCGCTCTACAATCCCGCGTGCAGGCGTTCCGTCTTGCGGAGTGGGATTAGGTCCGCGACCCGCGCGATCAAAATCGATACGGAGGTGCTGTGGGCGGATGACAATATCAACTTCTGTCCCGTCAGAAAGCCCTGGCGTCAGAAACTGACCAAAGGGCGTATCTGTAAGTGATCCATGAACTTTTCCAGATATCACGTTGATATCACTAAAGAATGCCGCTGCATTCTTATCAACCGGCGAGTTGTAAATGTTATAAGGCGCACCTTGCTGGACGATCTTGCCTGCGCGCATCAATGCAATCTCATCCGCCATCCGCATCGCCTCGGAAGGTTCATGCGTGACAAGAAGAACAGCGGCGCCTTCTGACTTCAGAACTTCAAGTGTTTGGTCACGGATTTCATCGCGAAGGCGGTCGTCAAGACCACTGAACGGCTCGTCCATCAACATGATCTGAGGACGCGGGGCGAGCGCGCGCGCAAGGGCGACACGCTGTTGTTCTCCGCCCGATAGCTGGTGAGGATAACTGTCGATGTGTCGGCTCATGTTGACCTTGGCCAAGAGCTCTTCGACCCGTGCGCGATTGGTCGCTTTGTCCCCTTTGAGGCCGAACGCCACATTCCCAGCAACACTCAGGTGCGGAAAAAGGGCGAAGTCTTGGAACATAAGGCCGATGGACCGCCCTTCTGGCGGTATGCGAAAATGCGTATCGCAGACGAGTTTACCGTCAACGTAGATCTCACCGCTGTCTTGCATTTCGACACCAGCGATGATGCGCAGGGTCGTAGACTTGCCACAACCAGACGGCCCCAGCAGGCAAGTAACCTGCCCGGGCAAGACCGACAAAGAGACATTGTCCACGACTGTGTTGCCGTCAAAACTGCGGACTATGTTCTTGATTTCTAGGCGCGGTATCTGCGTCACGAGGTATTTCCGACCAAACCTATCGGGTTTCTTTGAAAGTGTCCTAACAGGCTGGTCGACCTACGGCAAGCCTATCGGGCTTACATGGTTGTGTTGGTTGCCCCACCATCCAACAGGATGTTTTGTCCAACGATGAAGCCAGCATGCTGAGAACACAGGAAGGCACAAGCCGCACCGAACTCACCCGCCGTCCCATATCGGCCCGCAGGAATTGTAGATAGGCGTTGCTTTTGCACCTCTGCGACCGGAATGCCTTGGGTCTTTGCGGCAGCCCCATCGAGGTTCACCATCCGATCGGTGGCGTGCAATCCCGGCTGAAGGTTGTTGATCGTGACACCCTGCCCTGCAACCTGACGCGAGACGCCTGCCACATAGCCCGTGAGACCTGCGCGCGACGAATTGGAAAGGCCAAGTACTGGGATCGGGGATTTGACCGAAACCGATGTAATATTGACCACGCGGCCCCAGCCTTTCTCAATCATCTGCGGCACTAGGGCTTTGATAAGAGCAATCGGTGTGAGCATGTTTGCATCTAGAGCCTTGATGAAATCGTCACGCTCCCAGTCGGTCCACATCCCCGGAGGCGGACCACCGGCATTCGTAACCAGAATGTCGACGTTCGAGGCTGCATCGATTACAGCTTGCTGACCTTCGGGCGTGGTGACATCGGTGGCGATTGTCACGACCTCGACGCCATACTCTTCGCGAATGGCTTTTGCGCTTGCTTCGAGTGCCTCAGAACCGCGGGCGTTCATGACAAGGTTGACCCCTGCCTCGGCCAATGCGCGAGCACAGCCAAGACCAAGCCCCTTGGAGGATGCACAGACGAGCGCACGTTTCCCTTTGATTCCCAGATCCATCTGGATTTCTCCCTATTCCCAGAGCTTTTCACTTGGCCGATGCCCCTAAAAGTGACATTGACCCGTACGTTCACCTCAATTGTGGGGTGCCGCATCGAATTGTCCAGACCATAGACCGTTAAATGTCCAACCACGCAGACCATTCCGACGTCCAAAAGCTTCCGGTATTTATCTCGGGAGACTTTGTTTGTGAAAACGGTGTGGCCGAGGGCGACGCGATCAGCTTCGCGGACGAATTGGTTATGGATGACATCTACGAAATGCGAGGGGGCTCGACAAAACGGCAGCTCGCTGTGTGTCCCGGCCTCGATGAAAAGTCTTTCCTGATCTCAAACTCAAGCATGACTGGAACGCCATCCAACGCCGTCTACATTGATAGCTGCCTGACTTTTATGGCGCCCGATAGTTCAACCTTTGAGGCCGTTATCCTTGTCGAGGTCGAGGACGGCGGTGTGGTCGAGGTCTATTTCATGCCCTTTACCCTGCTAGAGCCAAAGACGGGGTATCGCCTTGTGGGGATCGACCGTCATACGGCGACCACGCGGCTTGCTGAAGTTGCCTGCATGTCTTTTGCACGCGGCACTCACATCACAATGGCTTCGGGCGCACAGGTCAAAGTCGAAGACCTCAAGGTCGGGGACCGCGTCCTTACGCGTGATGAAGGTCCGCGCGCGATCCGCTGGATTGGAACCAATACCATCCGCGCGGTGGGTGACTTTGCACCCGTCGTCATTCGCAAAGGCGCTCTTAGCAACGAGCACGACCTTTGGCTAAGCCCAGAACATCGAATTTTCGTCTATCAGCGAGAAGACAACCTTGGTGTCGGTCGTTCTGAGGTGCTGGTTAAAGTCCGTCATCTAATCAATGGAGAGACCGTTTTTCAGAAGGACGGGGGCTTTGTGGACTACTTCCAGCTCCTGTTTGACGAACATCAGATCATCTATGCCGAGGGTATCGCGACAGAGACACTTTTCGTTGACCCCCGCACACGCGGCGTTCTTCCTGAGGAACTAAGCCGCGAGATGAGCGGCAACCGCGGCGCCCAACTCCGCCCTGCTCATTTGGACTATGAAGTGCAGGAAACGCTTGTCTCTCGCCCGGATGCTGCGGAACTTCTGCGACGCGCATCGCGTAGCTAGAACAAATTGGGACTTCCTCTATAATTTTATAAACTTGCCCTAAGGAAACTGCGTCTCTCGCCGTTCAAGAACGCGACAGGTTTTAGAGGACGCAAATGCTCGACGCAGGCACACCACAGACATTCTCGATCGAAATTGACAAGCGGATCGAATTCCTCGGGATCACTCAGGACGACTTTGCGTTTTTGAAACGCAACAGCGCCCTTCCCCGCGCGGTTTTACCGGCTGTCATTAAACGCTTTAGAGAGCGCCTTTTTTCAAAACAGCTCCTCAAAGAGAAATTCAAGAACACCGGCGATGCCGCCCTTGAAGGTCCTCTTCTGTCGCATTTCAAACACCTGATCGAAGGCGATGTTGGCGAACGTTACAAGGCTTCGGTTAGCCGCGTTGGGGTCGTGCATGCAAACCTAAAGCTTGAGCCCGTCTGGCAGGTGAACGCCTACAGCACACTCGTCACTGACCTGAACCGTTCGATGTTGAAAAAGGGTGGCATCTTCCGTCGTCGCACTGCGACGCGTCTCGGTTGTATTCTGACCCGCCTTATGATGATGGACCTCGAGATCGCGTTGTCGATCACAGAAGATATGATCAAGACCCGCGCAACGTCCCGAAAAGAAAGCATGGCTGTCAACTTCCGCAACAATGTCTCGAATACGGTTCAGACACTTGCGGCGACCTCGCTTCAGACCTCTGATAGTATCCGCACGGCCTCTACGGCTGCTGAGCAACTCGCCACCTCGATCACCGCAATTCGTGATCAAATGAACGACGCCACGAGCAAGACACGCTCGGCCGCGTCTTTGGCGAGCGCTTCGAATAGCCAAGTATCCGAGCTTGCGAGCAATGTCTCTGATATTTCGGACGCGGTCCGGATGATTTCGGAAATTGCGAACAAGACCAATCTCTTGGCACTCAAGGCGTCGATCGAAGCGGCCCGCGCAGGTCAGGTTGGCCGTGGTTTCAGCGTTGTGGCTGGGGAGGTCAAGAACCTTGCCGCTCAGACGACAAATGTGACCGAGAATATCAACAATCACATTGCTGCCATTCGGGATGCGACAGACCGCACCGTCAATAACGTCACCACCATTTCGAAAGAATGCGTTGAGGTGGACACGATTGCGCAATCCGTTCGTTCGGCGCTCGACGAGCAAGCGAGCGCAACCCGTGACATCACCCTAAGTGTCGGTCAGGCCCGTTCGGGTTCTGACAGCTCTGTGCAACAGAGCCGCAGCCTCCAAGAAACCACCGAAGATTTCTTTGCCTCGCTAGGGTAAGCAAAAGCTGAAAAGAAAAAGGGCCCACGGCAAGGTTGGGCCCTTTTGATTTCTTGCCAGAGAGCCCGAGCGGGACTATACGCGCGGCCATGCTAGACACCGCTTCAAACCGCCCCGACCTCCCTGCTGAAATTGCGCGCCGCCGGACCTTTGCGATCATCTCGCACCCCGACGCCGGCAAGACCACGCTGACGGAAAAGTTCCTTCTGTTCGGGGGCGCTATTCAGATGGCTGGACAGGTCCGCGCAAAGGGTGAAGCGCGCCGCACGCGCTCTGACTTTATGCAGATGGAAAAGGATCGCGGGATCTCGGTCTCGGCCTCTGCGATGTCCTTTGACTTTGGCAAATTCCGCTTCAACCTTGTTGATACGCCCGGTCACTCGGACTTTTCCGAAGACACCTATCGCACGCTGACAGCGGTGGACGCGGCGGTCATGGTGATCGACGGAGCAAAGGGTGTGGAAAGCCAGACGCAAAAGCTGTTTGAGGTGTGCCGTCTGCGCGATCTTCCGATCCTGACTTTCTGTAACAAGATGGACCGCGAAAGCCGCGACACGTTTGAGATTATCGACGAGATTCAGGAAAACCTTGCCATCGACGTGACCCCTGCCTCTTGGCCCATCGGTGTGGGGCGCGAGTTTGTGGGATGTTACGACCTTTTGCGCAATCGTCTTGAACTGATGGACCGCGCGGATCGCAATCGCGTGGCCGAAAGCGTCAAGATTGAGGGACTCGAAGACCCCAAGCTCAAAGAGTTGGTGCCTGCGCATCTTCTTGAGAAGTTCTTTGAAGAGATCGAAATGGCGCGCGAGCTTCTTCCTGCGCTCGATCACAAGGCCGTTCTCGAAGGGACGATGACCCCGATCTGGTTCGGCTCCGCTATCAACTCCTTTGGGGTCAAAGAGCTGATGGAAGGCATCGGCACCTATGGTCCCGAGCCACAGCCCCAAAGCGCCGATCCCCGCGAGATCGCACCCGAAGAAACCAAAGTTACGGGATTTGTCTTCAAGGTTCAGGCAAACATGGACCCCAAACACCGCGACCGCGTGGCTTTTGTGCGTCTTGCCTCGGGTCACTTCCAGCGCGGAATGAAGCTCACCCATGTGCGGTCGAAAAAGCCGATGGCTATCTCGAACCCTGTGCTTTTCCTCGCGTCTGACCGTGAATTGGCTGAAGAGGCTTGGGCAGGTGACATCATCGGTATCCCGAACCACGGCCAGCTTCGCATTGGCGACACTCTGACCGAGGGCGAAAGCCTCAAAGTCACAGGCATTCCGTCCTTTGCGCCCGAACTCCTCCAGAATTGCCGCGCTGGCGATCCAATGAAGGCCAAACACCTTGAAAAGGCGCTCATGCAATTCGCCGAAGAAGGCGCGGCAAAGGTGTTCAAACCGGCGTTTGGTTCTGGCTTTATCGTGGGCGTTGTGGGTCAACTTCAGTTCGAAGTGCTGGCCAGCCGTATCGAGCTTGAATACGGCCTTCCGGTTCGTTTCGAGCCGTCACAGTTTACCTCGGCCCGCTGGGTCTCGGGTGACAAAGCTGCTGTCGAAAAGTTCATCGCAGCCAACAAGCAGCACATCAGCCATGACAATGACGGCGATGTGGTGTTCCTCACGCGCCTTCAGTGGGACATCGACCGCGTGATCCGCGACTATCCGGATGTCAAACTGAC
>CAYWUN010000032.1:0-26417 GCA_964461315.1 uncultured Aestuarium sp. | reverse complement strand
CGATTACCGGTTTTCCTCCCATGCCTTTCTCCTCCTCTTAAAGGCTGGCGGTGATCCCGCCATCGACAAAAAGTGTGTGTCCATTGACGAAAGTCGAGGCATCGGAAGCAAGGAAAATGCATGCGCCGACCAATTCTTCGACCTTTCCCCAGCGACCTGCTGGGGTGCGCTTTTCCAGCCAAGCGCTAAAGTCGGCGTCCGCCACTAGGGCTGCGTTCAAGGGCGTGTCGAAATACCCTGGTGCGATAGCATTGCAGTTCAGGCCGTATTTTGCCCAGTCCGTCGCCATCCCTTTGGTGAGGTTGGTCACAGCCCCTTTGGACGCGGTATAGGGCGCAATCGCAGGACGGGCGAGCTGGCTCTGAACCGAAGCGATGTTGATAATTCGCCCCGTACCACGTTTGATCATGTGACGCGCAACGGCCTGACCCACGTAGAACGCCGAATTGACGTTGGTCCGCATCAGACGGTCAAAGGCCTCGACAGGGAAATCCTCGAGTGGGGTGCGGTGCTGCATCCCGGCATTGTTCACCAGAATATCAATCTGTCCCTTCGCTTCCTCGTAGGCATTGACCGCTTCTTGAACCGAAGCCGCATCGGTCACGTCAAAGACCAATTCGTCGACTTCAGCGCCCGAAGCGCGGAGCCGTTCCGCCGACTCTTCAAGTCGCGCAACATCACGTGCATTAAGCACAATTTTTGCGCCGGCCGCGGCCAATCCTTGGGCCAAGGCAAAGCCGATACCCATCGAAGAACCGGTCACTAAGGCGGTGCGGCCGGTCAGATCGAACAATTTCATGGAACCTCCAAAAGCTATGCGCGCAAGAGTTGACAATCCCACTCAAACTCGCCTTGATAAAATGGTATACCATTTTCGGACCATTGCAAGCGTAAGGGTCCCAAAGGGAGGGGACCCTCAAATGAAAGCGCTCTACGTCCACGGCAAGCATGACCTTCGCCTCACCGAAATCGAGGCCGAAGCTCCTGCTGATGGCGAAGTTCAGGTGACTTTGGCGCGTGGCGGCATCTGTGGGTCTGACCTTCACTACTTTAATCACGGCGGTATCAACGCAATCCGGATCCGCGAACCCATGATCCTCGGACACGAGGTGTCTGGTGTGGTTTCTGCTGTCGGCAAAGGCGTCACGGGTCTTAAAGAAGGCGATCTCGTTGCCGTCTCCCCGTCGCGCCCCTGCGGTGATTGCGTGGAATGTCATCGTGGACTTCCGAACCAATGTCTCAACATGCGGTTCTATGGCTCTGCGATGCCGTTCCCGCATATCCAAGGCGCTTTCCGCGAAATTCTCACCGCTATGGCCTCGCAATGTGTCAAAGCCGACGGGATCAGTGCGGCCGAAGCGGCGATGGCTGAACCTCTTGCCGTTGCCCTTCATGGTGCGCGCCGCGCGGGTGAACTCCTTGGCCGCCGCGTTCTGGTGACGGGCTGCGGTCCCATTGGGCTCTTGTGCATCCTTGCCGCCCGCCGTGCTGGCGCGGGCGAAATCATCGCGACCGATGTCTCTGATGGCGTTATTCCCTTTGCCAAAGCCGCTGGCGCAGATGTCGTGATCAACACACTCAAGGACCCCGAGGGTCTCGCGCCCTATACCGCAGGCAAAGGCACGATCGACGTGATGTTCGAAGCATCTGGCGTCGAGCCAGCCCTTCGCGGCGGCATGACGACCTTGCGGCCCCGTGGTCGCATCGTTCAGCTGGGCCTTTCCAACGACATGTCTCTTCCCATGGTGATGATCACCGCCAAAGAGCTAGAGCTTGTCGGCTCCTTCCGCTTCCACGAGGAATTCGCCGTCGCCGTACGTATGATGCAACAGGGCCTGATTGACGCGAAACCGCTCGTCACTCACAGCTTTGCTCTCGCCGACTTTGAGAACGCATTTGCCGTCGCATCGGACCGCTCGCAGGCAATGAAAGTTCAGTTGGAATTCGCATGACAATCTCTGCTGCCATTTCCGCGATAGCCGCGCTTCTTGGGGATCGTCTCAGCACATCGCGTCCCGTTCTTGATCAGCACGGTCAGAACGAGACCTACTATCCGCATACCCCGCCGGATGCCGTCGCATTCCCCGAAACGACCGAGGAAGTCTCGGCCATCGTTAAGATTTGCAACGACGAAAGATGCCCCATTGTGGCCTATGGTGCCGCGTCGTCGCTCGAGGGTCAGCACCTGAATACTCAAGGTGGGATTTGCCTCGACATGTCCCTCATGAACAAAATCCTAAAGGTCTCGCCCGAGGATCTTTTGGCCGTCGTTCAGCCAGGTATTACACGTATTGCGCTCAATACTGACCTTCGTGCTACAGGTCTGATGTTCCCTGTTGATCCTGGTGCTGACGCCTCCATCGGCGGTATGACTGCAACCCGCGCTTCTGGCACGACCGCAGTCCGCTACGGCACCATGCGTGAAAACATTCTCGCTCTAGAGGCTGTGATGGCTGATGGCACGATCATTCGAACGGGCACCGAGGCCCGCAAATCCTCAACCGGTTATGACCTCACGCACCTGCTTATCGGCTCCGAAGGTACGCTTGGGATCATTACCGAACTGACGCTCAAGCTTCAGGGTATCCCCGAAGCAATCTCTTCGGCCACCTGCCGTTTCGATAGCGTCGAGGATGCTGTGAACTGCGTGATCCTGACAATCCAGTCGGGCCTTCCGATGGCAAGGATCGAGCTTTTGGACGAGATGATGGTCAAAGGCTTCAACGCCTATGCCAAAGCTGGCCTGCCCGAAGTGCCGCATATCTTTGCTGAATTTCACGGCACCCCTGCGAGCGTTGCTGAACAGGCTGAAACCTTTGGCGACATCGCCGCCGAATTTGGCGCGACGGGCTGGAAAACCGCCGATACCGCCGAAGAACGCAATGCGCTTTGGGCGATGCGGCACAAGGCGCACTATGCCTCAGCCGCGCTGGGCAATGGTAAACATCTCTGGCCGACGGACGTTTGTGTGCCGATTTCAAAACTGGCCGAAGCCGTGCTTCAGGCTCAGAAAGACGCCGTTGATCTTGGTCTCACCAGCACCATCGTTGGCCATGTCGGGGACGGCAATTTCCACGCTGGCATCAGCGTCGATCCGAATGATCCCGAGGAAATGGAACGCGCCGAGCAGTTCACCAAAGCTCTTGCGATGACGGCGCTTCGCCTCGGCGGCACTGTCAGTGGCGAGCACGGCATCGGCCTTGGGAAGCAGAAATTCATGGACATCGAACACGGCCCTGCGGTCGCCTATATGCGTGCGATCAAAAAGGCATTCGATCCAAATAACATATTGAATCCGGGCAAGCTTTTACCGCCCGAAACCTAAAAGAGAGGGCGCGGCGACCCGCGTCAGGAGGACAAAATGAACATTCTAATTATCGGCGGCGGCGGTGTCGTGGGCCAAAAACTAGGCCGCAAACTTGTTGAGCGCGGCACCCTTCGCGGCAAAACTATTTCCAAGATCACACTGGCCGACGTTGTCGATCCCGCGATGATCGAAGGCGCGCCTTTCGCGATTGAAACCACCACCTGTGACATCTCCGATGCTGTATCCGTGGCCAAGGCCGTGACCGCAGAAACGGACGTTATCTATCTCCTCGCTGCGATCGTTTCGGCCCATGCCGAGCAGGATTTTGACGCGGGTTACTCCATTAACATGATGGGCACGCTCAATGTGCTCAACCGCTGCCGCGAGCTTGGCACCAAACCCGTCGTGGTCTTCACCTCGTCAATCGCGGTTTACGGCGGCGAAGTTCCCGATCCGATCATCGACCATACCTTCCTCAATCCGCAGACGTCTTATGGTGCGCAAAAAGCAATCGGGGAACTCCTCATCAATGACTTCTCGCGCAAGGGCTTTGTCGATGGTCGCGGCTTCCGTCTCCCGACCATTTCCGTCCGTCCGGGCAAACCGAACCGCGCCGCCTCGTCCTTTATGTCATCTATCCTGCGCGAGCCGCTGAACGGTCAAGAAGCCGTTTGCCCCGTAGACGACGATTACCTCCATTACTACCTCTCCCCCCGCAAATGCGTGGAGAACCTGATCAAAGGCGCGGAAATCCCCGCTGAAGATCTGGGTATGAACCGTTGCATGATGATGCCGGGTCGCATGTGGTCAATCCGTCAGCTCGTGGACGCGATGACCGCCGTTGCAGGCCCAGAGCCGGCCAAGCTGATCCGCTGGGAAGCTCAGCCCGAGATCAAAGAAATCGTCAAAGGTTGGCGCTTTGATCTTCGCCCAGAAAAGGCGATCAAGCTCGGCCTCAGCGCCGATGAGAGCTTCGAGGATAACATCCGTTACTACCTCGAAGACGACAAACCCCAAGCCTAACAAAAAAGCCCTCGAAAATCGGGGGCTTTTTATTTTATGTCAGTGGCTTAGTTGACCGCAGTCAAGAGCGACTTGCCTGAGTGGAAGGCTGCAACGTTGTCGCGCTGAAGCTTGCCCATCGCGGCGCGGGTCTCCACCGTGCCAGAGCCTTGGTGCGGCTGGATCACAACGTTCGGCAGATCATAAAAGCGCGGATCAATGTTCGGCTCGTTTAGGAAAACATCGAGCCCAGCACCTGCGATTTTTCCCTGTTCCAGCGCTTCAAGAAGCGCCGCTTCGTCAATGGTCGTGCCGCGCGAAATGTTCACGATGACACCGCGCGGACCAAGCGCTTCGATCATCTCTTTGGTTACAAACTTCTCGGTACTCGCACCGCCGACGAGTGCAACAACAAGAACGTCCACAGCCTTTGCCAGTTCGACAGGGTCAGAATGATAGGTCCAACCTGGGGTCTCTTTTTCGCTGCGGGCGTAGTAATGTAGGTCCATCTTGAAAGCCGCCAAACGGTCGGCAATCTCGCGGCCAATACGGCCAAGCCCGACGATGCCAACGGTGCTGCCCGAGGCTTTGCGGTTCAGGCGGTATTCGCCCTTGGATTTCCAGTTGCCGGACCGCGCCCAAGCCGAGGCGTGCTCCATCTCGCGCATCTGCATCAGCAGCATCGCAACGGCAATATCGGCTACGTCATCATTAAGGACATCAGGCGTGTTGGTCACTTTGATGCCGCGCGCGTTTGCAGCGTTCACGTCGATCGCATCATAGCCGACACCGAAATTCGCAACGATCCCAAGGTTCGGGAGCATGTCCATCTCTGTCGCACCAAACGGTGCATGCCCTTTGTATGTAACGGCCTTGATCCCAGCGCGGACATCTTCAGCCAATCCAGCAAGATCAGCAGGGCCCGCAATGAACACAGGGTCAAAACCCGCTTTCAGAGCGGTCAGGTCATTTTCGGCATAGGAGCCAATGGATAGGGTCGTGGACATAGAAACTCCTCCGAAGTTGCAGCATTTGTCCGAGCACTCCTAGGCGATATTGGCCATTGTGCCGAGTCAAATTTGGTATACCATCTTGGCAGAAACCTACACAGCTTAGGGATACGCGCAAGAGCACAGGGAAGAGATTCTTTAGGCACCATTGGAGAAGTGCTTAGTAGAACTTCATTTTTTCCCTCGGCGCAGGGCCCTAATGTGCAGGTATCCTGAGGGGGAGGAATTTATGAATCTTTGGTTGGCTGGTGCCGTGATGGGACTCTTGGGGACTGTCGCGATGGACCTTTGGGCGATCTTTTTAAACCGCACGTTTGATATTCCGGGGCCGAATTGGCGCAATGTGGGACGTTGGGTGAACCATTTAGGCCGTGGCCGTGTGTTTCACGATGACATCGGAGCAGCAGACGTCACTGCAAACGAACCTGCATCAGGCTGGGCGCTCCATTACGGGGTGGGCATTGCCTATGGGATCATCTTTGCAGTCGCGGCTGGGGCTGCTTGGTTCGCTGATCCCGATCTCGTCCCGCTTATGGTTTTTGCTTGGATCACCATCGCAGCGGGCTGGTTCCTGCTTCATCCTGGCCTCGGCCTTGGTTGGGCGCTGAGCAAAACCGCCACTCCGTGGAAAGGCCGCGCGATGGGCCTCGTCGCTCATACGGTCTTTGGGCTTGGGATGTGGATCGGTGCACTCTTGATGATTGCAGCGGCATAGGAGGCCAAGATGAATAGCTATGATCTAAACGGCCAAGTCGCTGTTATTACCGGCGGTGCACAAGGCATTGGTCGCGCCGTTGCCGAACGCATGCTCGCCTCTGGTGCAAAGGTCGCCATTTGGGACCGCGACGCTGCGCTTGCCGAAAAGACAGCGACCGAGCTTGGTCCCAATGCCCGCGCTTACGCGCTCGATGTGCGCGATCTGGGCCAAGTCACCGACACCGCGAACCGCACCGCGTTTGACCACGGACGCATCGACGTGCTCGTGGCGAGCGCGGGCATCGCTGGCCCTAATCATAAAATTACCGACTATCCCGCCGAGGATTGGCAGGCGATCATCGACATTAACCTCACGGGCATCTTCAACACCTGCAAAGCGATCCTTCCCCATATGGTGAGCGGCGGATACGGCCGCGTGGTGAATATCGCTTCCGTCGCAGGCAAAGAGGGTAACCCCGGCGCTGGCCCATACTCGGCGTCCAAAGCAGGCGTCATCGCCCTCACCAAATCCTTGGGCAAAGAGCACGCAGGTCAGGATATCGCAGTAAACTGCGTGACCCCCGCCGCCGCCCGAACCGCCATTTTCGATCAAATGAGCCAAGAGCACATTGACTTCATGCTTTCGAAAATCCCCCGTGCGCGCTTCCTTGAAACGAACGAGGCCGCTGAAATGATCACCTGGCTTTGTACCAAAGCGAATTCCTTCGCCACCGGAGCGGTCTTTGACCTCTCGGGCGGTCGAGCAACCTATTAACCCAGAGGTTTATATGACCCAAAAAGTCGCTCTCGTGACTGGCGCCGCACGCGGCATCGGTCTTTCTGCAACGAAAATCTTTATCGAAGACGGCTGGAAAGTCGCGATGATCGACCGCGATGCGGACGAGCTAAAGAGTGCCGCAGCGGATCTCTCCGAGGCCAAGCCTTTTGCATTTGACGTTTCGATCCCCGAGCAGGTGGATGCAATGATCGCTGCCGTCCTCGCCGAGTTCGGCCGTATCGATGCCGTGGTCAACAACGCGGGCGTTGCGGATTTTGGCCCTATCGAAGGCACCACCTTCGAGCGCTGGCGCCGCATCATGGACACAAACCTTGATGGCGTCTTCCTCGTGTC
This sequence comes from uncultured Aestuarium sp., assembly GCA_964461315.1. Lineage (GTDB taxonomy): Bacteria > Pseudomonadota > Alphaproteobacteria > Rhodobacterales > Rhodobacteraceae > Marivivens. The sequence goes on along the minus strand of CAYWUN010000032.1, from coordinate 19,270 downwards.
CCAAGCCGCGACACCCGCGCTCAAAGAAACCAAAGGCTCTATCGTCAACATCGGGTCCATTTCGGGTCTGCGCGCGTCGACCCTTCGTGTGGCCTATGGCACCTCCAAGGCGGCTGTCATCCAGTTGACCAAACAACAGGCCGCCGAGCTTGGCGAATACGGAATTCGGGCGAACTGCGTCTGTCCGGGCCCCGTCAAAACCAAGCTGTCCATCGCCGTTCACAGCCCCGAGATTATCGCCGCCTATCACGATGCAATCCCGCTCAACCGCTATGGTTCCGAGCGCGAGATTGCGGACGTCATTTGCTTCCTGTGTTCGGACAAAGCGTCCTATGTAACGGGCCAGATCATCGCGAGTGATGGTGGTTTTGAAAGCACCGGTGTGGGCCTTCCCGCGCTGCGCGTCTAAGGTTTTGACCCTGCACTGGGACACCGGTGCAGGGTCTTACCCTTGATCTATTTCGCGGGTGACAATCCCGCTTGAATGATAAAAACTGGCGCGAAATTTGGAGAGAGCGGCATAGATACGCTCTTGGGAAGAGGATAAAATGACAACGAATATTCCCTCGCTTTCGCACCTCGCAAATGCGCCGTTCAATCTTGATGATGCGTCACTTGAATGGGTGAAAAGCACATATAATGACCTTCAAAGTGACTTGGATGTCAAATTAGCACAGCTTTTCATTATTGGCTTGCATGGTCCCGCGAACCTCTGGGCCGATGAAATCAAGCGGTTGCGCCCAGGCGGTGTGACCCGTTTCTTTGCCTCGACTGCCCAAGAAGAAATGACTCTTCTTGATACGCTTCAGGATCAGGCCGACATCCCGATGTTTGTCTCTGCCGATCTCGAAGGCTCTCGCATGTCCTTTACCTTCGGCGCTCAGGTTCCGAACCCACTTGCTCTTGCCGCCGTCGATGACGCCGACCTGACGCGCCGCGTTTATAATGTCCTTGCGGACGAGGCTTTGGCCGTTGGCGCCAACTGGTCCTTTACGCCCGTTGTGGACATTAACGCCGCCTTCCGCTCTGCCATCGTGGCCACACGGGGTTTCGGCTCTGATCCTGACCTCGTGGGCCGCCACGCAATGACCCAAGTTGATGTGCTTCAGGACAAAGGCATTGCCGCCTGTCTCAAGCATTGGCCGGGCGAAGGCTACGACGACCGCGATCAGCATCTCGTCACCACGGTGAACCCGCTTTCGGTCGAGGAATGGAACGCGACCTTTGGCAAACTTTATCGCGATGGCATCGACCGCGGCGTCCTTTCGGTCATGTCCGCGCACATCGCGCTTCCTTCCTTTGTCCGCTCGGTCAAACCTGATGCGACCGTGGAAGAGGCCTATTGCCCTGCGTCGCTTTCGCCGATCCTGACGCAAAAGCTCCTCCGCGAAGAGCTCGGCTTTAACGGTCTCATCATTTCGGACGCTTCGGAAATGGCGGGCGCGACTTCGGTCATGGAGGCCCGCGCCGCCAAGGTTCAAATGCTCCGAGCAGGCTGTGACATCGTGCTCTTCACAGGCGATATGCTCGCGGATATCGATGCGATCAAAGCGGCCCTCGCTGATGGATCGCTAAGCCACGACCGCATCAACGATGCGCTGATTCGAGTGCTTGGCCTCAAAGCCGCACTCAAGCTGCACCGTGCCGAACGCAAACCCATTGCAGAGCGCCTCAAGGCCCTTGCCACCCCCGAGTCTCTCGCCATCGCAGAAGAAGCCTTTGCCCGTGCGCCGACTTTGGTCAAAGACGTGAACGACCTCTTCCCGATCACGCCTGCAAGCCACAAACGTATTCTTATCCTGAGCACTGGCATCGTCTCGCCCATTCATCCTCAGCCGATCCCGCTTGCGCTGCCCGAGATGATGCGCGACCGCGGGTTTGATGTGATGATCTATGAAAAGGGCACGCCTTATGAGCCAGAGAAATTCGACCTCGTGCTCTATGTCATGGCGGAAGAAACGCTTCTGACTCGTAGCCACATCTTCCTCGATTGGGCACGGCTGATGGGCGACTTCCGTTTCTCGATGAAGCGCAGTTGGCCGACGACCCCGACCGCTCTCGTGTCCTTTGGCTTCCCCTATTACCTCTATGATGCGCCTCGCATGCCTGCGGTGATCAACGCCTATTGCACCTCGGACGAGATGCAAAAGGCCGCGCTCGATTGCATGACAGGGGATGCGCCCTTTAACCCGCTCAGTCCCGTTGATGCCTTCTGCGGGCAAGAGGACGCGACAATCTAAAACAAAAAAAGCCCTGCCAATTGGCGGGGCTTTTTCTTTGGCATGATGTGCGGTTTAGACAGCCAAATCCTGCGCCGCGATTTGGACGGTCACGCGGGACTTGATGTCTTCGGCAGATGTGCCGATGCGCAGTTCATACTCGCCCGCAGCAACGATCCACTTTTGACTTTCAACGTCGAAATAGGCGAAGTCACGCGGCTTGAGCTTCATCTCGGCCACACCGTCCGCGCCAGCCTCAAGTATCACCTTCTTGAACGCCTTAAGTTCGGCAATCGGGCGATCCACAGGTGCGGCCTTGGGCGCAACATAGAGCTGGACCACTTCGCTTCCCTCACGTGTGCCCGTGTTGGTCACGGTAACCTTGACCGTGCCAACGCCGTCTGCGCCAACGCTGACCTCGGGCGCAGCTAGCTCAAAGCTGGTATAGCTGAGGCCAAAGCCAAAGGGGAAAAGCGGCTTGATGCCGGTCTTTTCGTGGTGGCGATAGCCGATCTCAAGCTTCTCGCGATACTCCACGCGGCCATTCAGACCCGGATACACGCCATCATCCGTGCCGTTGAACGTCGGCGCATCATCGAGCTTCACAGGGAAGCTCTGCGGGAGCTTGCCGCCCGGTGTGCGCGCACCCGTGATGACATCAGCAATCGCGTGCCCTGCTTCCTGACCCGCGTACCAGCACTGAAGTACGGCATCCACCTTATCGAGCCACGGCATCTCAACTGGGCCACCTGTCTGGAGAAGAACCACGGTCTTCTTTGCCTTTGCTGCAACGGCCTCGACCAATGCGTTCTGGTTCCCCGGAAGGTTCATGTTGGGAAGATCCCAGCCTTCGGTGTCCCATTCGGCCGAACGACCCACGCAGACCACAGCGACATCGGCAGCAGCGGCAAGCTCGACAGCCTCCGCGATTTCCTTGTCACCAAGAACGCGGTCCACACCGACTTGATAGGCATGGAAATGAAGATCGAATGTCGGCTTGGTCGCGAACTCAAAGGTCACTTCGACCTCTTCGCCCGCATGCAATTCGATGTCATGCTCGATCGGGTCACAGCCCTCTTCGAAGAATGACGAACCCCGCACCCAGCTATCCCATGCCTCAATCACTTCTTCCCCATTGAGAAGAAGGCGACCCTTGCCGGTGCAGTTCATGCCAAAGCGCCAAGTCCCCGCTTGATCGGCTTTGAATGCCCCGCGCACACGGCACGAATGGTTGGTCGCATCAATGCCTTCGGGCGCATCCATAAAGAAGTATTGGAAGTGCTCTAGCGTATCGACCAGCACAGGTTCACCGGTCAGGGTATCGTTTGCGAACCATTCACGGGTGAATTTGCCATTCAGGTTCGGCTGGAAACGGTTGTTCGTGACCCCCTGAGAGAAGCTCACGCGGTTTTCGCCCAGCGCTTCGGTCATGCCAGCAAAGGCCGAAACCTGACGATAGGCATTAAGTTGCGCCGAACCGCCACCCATCGAACGCGGCGCATTGGCGTTGGGGCCAACCATCGCAATGGTCGCATCCGCTGCGACAGGAAGAACCGCGCCTTCGTTCTTGAGAAGAACCGCCGACTGGACCCCGCCTTCGCGGATCACAGCGCGCGTGCTGTCGCGCTCGTTCTCGACCTCGACCCGTTCGGCCATGTTGTGAAGATCACCCGTGCGCTCCAATAGACGCAGAACGTTCAAAGCTGCAGCACGGATCAATTCCGCAGGGACAAGTCCGTCCTGAACCGCCTTCAAAAGCTTCTCGCCCCGCGAAATCGCAGGTCCGGGCATCTCGAGGCTCAGGCCCGAGTTCGCACCCTCAACCGTCGAGCGAAGCCCGAACCAGTCCGACATCGACAAACCTTCAAAACCCCAGTCGTCGCGGAGCACTTTGGTCAAAAGCCACTGGTTGTCGGCAGCATAGGTCCCGTTGATTTTGTTATAGGACGACATGATCGCCCATGACCCAGCCTCTTTGATCGCCCGCTCGAACGGCACAAGGTAAAGCTCGCGCAGCGTCCGCTCGTCCACATCAGACGAGTTCACAGTGCGGCGGATTTCGCTCTCGTTCGCAGCAAAGTGCTTGAGCGTGGCAGCCACACCATTCGCCTGAAGCCCGCGCACATAGGCAATCGCAAGTTCCGCCGTAAGGATCGGGTCCTCGGAATAACACTCAAAGTTACGTCCGTTGAGCGGACCGCGCTGGATGTTGATCGTCGGAGCGAGAAGGGTAGAGGCCCCCTTGTCGCGCGTTTCAAGCGCAAGCGCCGCGCCCACTTTTTCGATCAACTCGGGGTTCCAAGTTGCACCAATCGCGATACCGACAGGAAAAGCCGCAGAACGAGCGCCGCCGACAAAATGGCTCCCACGCGCACCGTTCGGACCATCCGTCACACGTAAGCAGCCGACTTCTAGACGGTCGATCGAAGTGACGTTCCAAAAGTCCTTACCCGCCATGAGGCTGATCTGCTCTTCGAGAGTGAGCTGGTCGATAAGCTGATCCGCTTCGGGCGTTGCAGGGTAATTTGACATCACATTCCTCCAAATGATCATCGGAAGGCCCAAGCCCTCCAGAAAAGTTTGCACTGTGTTAGCGCCCCCAAACCCCTTCGTCGAGAGTGCACGTAATCGTTTACGTGGAATTACGTAAAATGCGGCTCCTCCCAGCAAACCTTGGCCGTTTTTTGCACTTTGGGTGATGGACGCTAACCGCCTTACGCGATATGACGCGTGCCGAAGCTTTAGGAGATTGCCCAATGTCCGGTCACGGCACACCGATTCCCATGACATCCCGCAAATGTGGCCCGCTCAAAGGCGAGGCAAACGTTCCGGGCGACAAGTCGATCTCGCACCGCTCGCTGATCCTCGGCGCGATGGCCGTAGGAGAGACGAAAATCTCGGGCCTGCTCGAGGGTGAAGATGTTCTGGATACTGCCAAGGCCATGCGCTCCTTTGGGGCAGAGGTGATCAACCATGGCGGCGGCAACTGGTCCGTTTTTGGCGTTGGCGTAGGCGGCTTTTCCGAGCCTGATCACGTGATCGACTGCGGCAACTCTGGCACTGGCGTGCGTCTCATTATGGGCACCATGGCGACGACGCCGATTTCTGTGACCTTTACGGGCGATGCTTCGCTTTGCTCGCGCCCGATGGGTCGCGTCACCGATCCGCTTGCGCTCTTCGGTACCAAATCCGTGGGCCGCAAGGGTGGCCGCCTTCCCATGACCCTCGTCGGTGCGGCGGACCCTGTGCCTGTCACATATACCACGCCCGTCCCCTCGGCTCAGGTGAAATCGGCGGTCCTGCTTGCGGGCCTCAATGTCCCCGGCAAAATTGTCTTCATGTAAAAATAAGCGACCCGCGACCACACCGAGCGTATGCTCGTCGGTTTCGGCGCCGAACTGACGGTCGAGGAAACGGACGAAGGCCGCGTGATCACCCTAACTGGTCAGCCCGAGCTAAAGCCTCAAACCATCGTTGTGCCGCGTGACCCGTCCTCGGCTGCCTTCCCTGTTTGCGCAGCCCTGATTACAGAAGGCTCCGACGTTCTCGTTCCGAACATCGGCCTCAACCCGACCCGCGCTGGCCTCTTTACCACTCTGCGCGAAATGGGTGCGGACCTTGAATACGAGAACCTGCGCGAAGAGGGCGGCGAGCCTGTTGCCGATCTGCGTGCCAAGTTCAGCCCGAACCTTAAGGGTATCGAGGTGCCCCCCGCACGCGCGGCGTCCATGATCGACGAATACCCTGTGCTTTCGGCTGTTGCTGCCTTCGCGCAAGGCGACACCGTGATGCGCGGCGTCAAAGAGCTTCGCGTTAAGGAATCCGACCGTATCGACGCTATGGCCAAAGGCCTTCGCGCTGCGGGCGTCGAGGTGGACGAGGGCGAGGATTGGTGGATCGTCAAAGGTCGCGGCTTCGGCAATGTAATAGGAGGCGTCACCGTTGAGAGCCGTCTCGATCACCGCATAGCCATGTCCTTCATGGTCATGGGTATGGCGACGGAAAAGCCGATGTCGGTTGACGATGGAAGCCCCATCGCGACCTCCTTCCCAATTTTCGAACCTCTGATGGCCGACCTCGGCGCGGCGATCACTCGGACCGCACAATGACGAGCTTTAGCGGCTCCTGCCTCTGCGGCCAAATCCGCTACGAGGGGCAGGGACCGCTCCGCCCCGTTGTCGCTTGCCATTGCACGCAATGTCGTAAGACCACGGGGCACTACCTCGCCGCCACATCCGCCCTGCGCGAAGACGTCAAGATCACGGGTGAAGTAAGTTGGTTTGTCTCCTCCCCGACTGCAAGGCGTGGCTTTTGTGGTAACTGTGGCTCCAACCTCTTTTGGGTTGGGGCTGGCGTTAATCTTTCGATCCTTCCCGGTTCGCTTGATACTCATCCGCCGCTGAGCCTTGTCGGGCACATCTACTGTCGCGACAAAGGGACCTATTACGAGATCGACGATAATCTGCCACAATCAGAGCAAGATGATCCAAACCTTACTACAATGGTGGCCCCATGAGTTTTACGGTTGCAATCGACGGACCCGCAGCGGCAGGCAAAGGCACAATCTCCAAGGCCATCGCTTTTGATTTTGGTTTTGCCCATCTTGACACAGGCCTACTCTACCGCGCTGTTGGCGCTCTGGTGGCCGAGGGCAAAGACCCAATCATGGCGGCGCGTGAACTCAAGCCCGAAGATCTTGCGCGTGGTGGCCTTCGGACGATGGGCGCAGGTCAAGCTGCCAGCCGCGTCGCCGCAATCCCCGAGGTGCGCAAAGCGCTTGTCGATTTTCAGCGCGATTTCGCTGGCAAAGAAGGCGGCGCAGTGCTGGATGGCCGCGATATCGGCACCGTGATTTGCCCCGAGGCCGAGGTAAAGCTTTTCGTGACAGCCTCGCCCGAAGTGCGCGCTCATCGCCGCTGGCTCGAAGTCGGCGGAGACGAAGCCGAAGTCCTCGCTCAAGTCAAAGAACGCGACCGCCGCGACAGCGACCGCGCTACCGCGCCGCTCATTCCTGCGGATGATGCGACGATCATTGATACGAGCTTCATGTCGATAGAAGAGGCCATCGCAAAAGCGGCTTCAATAATTCGTGAGACCATACGTCAAAAAAACAATTAGATCTCAAAAGCGTAGCGCCTACACTCCTAAAGGTGCTAGACTAAGGCTTAGGCCACTGGGAATTGCAAAGTTTGACACATCGAAAAATACTCTACAGAAGCGTTCCATTGCACGAGGATTACCATCCGTCAGATCTGGAAATCCTGCGCAGCGCAATGCGCTTTAATAATGAGGTCGGTGTTACTGGTTATCTCTGGCGTGCAAACGGCCAGTTCTTCCAAGCGCTCCATGGCAGCGTAGACTCGATTAATCTTGTTCTTGAACGCATTCTCAAAGATACGCGTCACAAAGAAGTCGAGATACTTCTTGATGATCATGCGCCAGAAAAGACCCCGTTTACAGGGTTTTCAATGGGCTATGATCACTTTTTCCCCTCGCGCCTTGGTCTTGAATTTACCGACGAAGGAAAGCTTCCTCGCCTGAATCGCAACCAATCAAGCGATGTCTTTGATGCGCTGACGCGCGTTGCAAAAGAGGCGCTTTCTGATGGGGGCGGTTTTCTGTATTCGCGGCAAGCGAATGAAACCGATGCCTCTTATCAGGCAAGGATCGAAGCAGCGCTCGTCTGACCTGATTTCCCATACGCGGAATTGGTCCAAAGGCCTTGCTAATCTGGGTTTCATCCCATATACGCGCGCCTGTCGAAACAGCGTCTAACAGCTGTGACCAAAATCGAGAGCAGGGTCGGCATCACCGGCCCTCTTTGTTTTGAGGTCTTCGACACCCGAAACCAAAAGACCTGCGGAGACAACCGCACGGCCCGAATAAACACTGTAAAGGAAACTGTGACCACATGGCTCAGAACGTATCTATGGAGGATTTCGAAGCCCTCCTTAACGAAAGCTTCGAAGTAGACACCCCCGCTGAGGGCTCGGTTGTCAAAGGCAAGGTCATCGCTATTGAAGCTGGCCAAGCTATCATCGACGTAGGCTACAAAATGGAAGGCCGCGTTGATCTTAAAGAATTCGCAAACCCCGGCGAAGCTCCCTCGATCGAAGTTGGCGACGAAGTAGAAGTCTTCCTTCGCGCTGCTGAAAACGCTCGTGGCGAAGCAGTTATCTCGCGTGAGATGGCTCGCCGTGAAGAAGCTTGGGATCGTCTTGAGAAAGCCTACGCTGCTGAAGAGCGCGTTGACGGTGCTATCTTCGGTCGCGTTAAAGGCGGCTTCACTGTTGATCTCGGCGGCGCTGTTGCGTTCCTTCCGGGTTCGCAGGTTGACGTTCGCCCCGTGCGTGACGCTGGTCCGCTTATGGGCCTCAAGCAGCCGTTCCAGATCCTCAAGATGGACCGTCGTCGTGGCAACATCGTTGTTTCGCGTCGTGCAATCCTTGAAGAGTCCCGTGCAGAACAGCGCGCTGAAGTCATCGGCAACCTCTCCGAAGGTCAGTCGGTTGACGGCGTTGTCAAGAACATCACCGAATACGGTGCGTTCGTTGACCTCGGCGGCGTAGACGGTCTTCTCCACGTGACCGACATGGCATGGCGCCGCGTCAACCACCCGTCCGAGATCCTCACCATCGGTGAGACCATCAAGGTTCAGGTGATCAAGATCAACAAAGACACCCACCGCATCTCGCTCGGCATGAAGCAGCTGCAAGAGGATCCGTGGGATGCTGTTGAAGCCAAGTACCGTCCTGAAACCGTCCACACCGGCCGCGTTACCAACATCACCGACTACGGTGCATTTGTTGAGCTCGAAGCTGGCGTTGAAGGTCTCGTTCACGTTTCGGAAATGTCCTGGACCAAGAAGAACGTACACCCCGGCAAGATCGTTTCGACCTCGCAGGAAGTGGAAGTCATGGTTCTCGAGATCGACTCGACCAAGCGTCGCGTTTCGCTCGGCCTCAAGCAGACCCAGCGCAACCCGTGGGAAGTCTTTGCTGAGACCCACCCAGAAGGCACCCAGGTTGAAGGCGAAGTCAAGAACATCACCGAATTCGGTCTGTTCGTTGGCCTTCAGGGCGACATCGACGGCATGGTTCACCTCTCCGACCTTTCGTGGGACGAGCGTGGCGAAGACGCGATCCAGAACTACCGCAAGGGCGACATGGTTAAGGCCGTTGTTACCGAGGTTGACGTCGAGAAAGAGCGTATCTCGCTCTCGATCAAGAACCTCGACGGCGACCCGTTTGCTGACGCTGTTGGCGGCGTAAAGCGTGGTTCGGTCATCACCGTTGAAGTCACCGCGATCGAAGAAGGCGGCATCGAAGTCGAATACGAAGGCATGAAGTCCTTCATTCGTCGTTCGGACCTCTCCCGCGACCGCGCTGATCAGCGTCCCGAGCGTTTTGGCGTTGGCGACAAGGTTGACGTTCGCGTCACCAACATCGACTCCAAGACCCGCAAGCTTGGTCTCTCGATCAAGGCTCGTGAAATCGCAGAAGAAAAAGAAGCTGTTGAGCAGTACGGCTCGTCCGACTCCGGCGCTTCGCTCGGCGATATTCTCGGCGCAGCCCTCAAGGGCGACAACTAATCTCCACACCCTTAGTTGGGTTGGAACGGCTCCGGCGTGCAAACGCCGGAGCTATTTTTTTACCGAATCGCTTTGGTTGCGCGGTGCTCTACCTGCGTCAAAGTTGTGAAATTTGTCGCTCCACAGCCTTAAATGTATCGAAAAGATACAGGTTTGCACCTGAAACATAGGTGTTTGGGCAACGAGACTATTTCCCGAAAGGATTTAGCCGCTATAGTTGAGACCAAAGTAAGGGACCTTACGCATAATAAAACTCTTCGGGGGGAACGCTGGCCATGATCAGGTCGGAACTTATTCAAAAGATCGCTGACGAAAATCCTCATCTTTATCAGCGGGATGTCGAAAAAATTGTGAATACGATCTTTGATGAGATCACCAATGCAATGGCAAACGGTGATCGCGTTGAACTTCGTGGCTTTGGCGCCTTCTCGGTCAAGAAAAGGGACTCGCGCACCGGACGGAACCCGCGTACGGGTGACGCCGTTGATGTCGAGGAAAAGCATGTCCCGTTCTTCAAGACCGGCAAGCTTCTTCGAGACCGTCTAAACGGCGAATAAGAGAAGTCTATGAAAACGATCCGTTATGCCTTTTGGGCCATCATTGGCCTTGTCCTGATTATTGTTGGCCTCGCCAATCGTGACCTCGTCACGCTTCGTGCAATGCCTCAGGCTTTTGCCGAACTGCTTGGCATCTCGCCCGATATTCAAATCCCGCTTTTCATGGCGATTTTTGCAGGCGTGGCATTGGGTCTTTTGATTGGTTTCTTCTGGGAATGGCTCCGCGAGCGTCAGTATCGCAGCGAAGCGTCCCGCAGCGCCCGCGAGAACAAGCGTCTAAAGGCTGAAATGGCCCGCATGCGCGATAGCGATGGTGATGGACGCGACGACGTCCTTCAGATTCTCGAAGGCAACTAAGTGCCTGACGTCCGTGTGAAAATTTGCGGCCTGCGCGACAGTGCAGGCGTTGAAGCTGCGGCCAAGGCAGGTGCGGCTTATGTCGGTTTCGTGTTCTTCCCGAAAAGTCCCCGCAATATCTCCGTCGCTGACGCCTCCATGCTTGCCGTTCAGGTTCCACTTGGTGTGGCCAAGGTCGCTCTGGTCGTGAACCCCGACAACGCGCTTCTCGACGAGATCACCGCGCATGTTCCGCTCGATATGATCCAGCTTCACGGCTCCGAAAGCCCCGAGCGTGTAACCGAAGTCCGCTCGCGCTATGGCCTTCCCGTGATGAAAGCTCTCGGCATCGCCACCCCCGAGGATACCCATCAGATCGACATCTATTCCCAAGTTGCGGACCAGCTCCTCGTCGATGCCAAAGCCCCCGTTGCTTCGGACCTTCCGGGTGGTAACGGTCACGCCTTCGACTGGAAACTTGTTCGCCGCAAGTACTGGACACGCCCGTGGATGCTCGCTGGGGGGCTCACCCCCGAGAATGTCGCCGCCGCCGTTGATGTCACAGGTGCCCGTCAGGTGGATGTCTCCTCTGGCGTTGAATCCGCGCCAGGTGTCAAAGGCGCCGAGAAAATCGCCGCTTTCATAAAAGCCGCGCAATTCTAGGTATTTACACGAAAGCAAAAATGCATAATCTCACGCAAAAGTTGTGATGGTGCTATGGTTTTTGTTTCAATCGGTGGCGTCAAAGTGCGTGGCCTCCACCGTCTCCCGCGGTTTTTCCTGTTGACCTATCGTGCTCAAAAGGCAGCGCTTGCCGCCGATGGCTGCATCAAAGTTGACCTCTTCCGCGAGGGTCGGACCTTCTTTGCCGTCTCCACTTGGGCGACGCTCGATACGATGAAATCCTTTGCCCATACAGGTGCGCATCGCACGCTCATGTCCGAGGCCAAGACGCTGTTTCACTTCACGCGCAACACCACGCTCGAGGCCGATGCACCTCTGACCCGCGATGAGGCCAAAGCTGCGTGGAAAAAGGCATTTCCCAAGCCCTAAACGCTGATTTTCCCCCCGCTATCCCGCTCCCCCCTTTACCGTCCCGCCTCAGAGCGCTACTTGGGATGCAACACGTGGGGAGGCCAAGATGGCACTAGTTACTAGTCTAAAACCCGATGATCGAAATTTTCGCTCACTTCACCCTACACAGGTCGAAGCGCTATATCTGGTTTCCGAGCGTGACGGTAAGAAAGTTCTACAGATAAACACCTATGGTTCAGCGGGTCGGGAAGTTCCAGGCAAGCTTAGCCAAACATTGCAGTTCGATGAGGGATCCGCCCGTGAACTACTTGCAGTGCTAAAAAAAGAATTCGGAATCTAGGAGACCGACGTGGCAGACGATCTTTTCAACAGCTTCATGAACGGTCCTGATGAGAAAGGCCGCTTTGGTATCTTTGGTGGGCGCTTTGTGTCCGAAACCCTGATGCCGCTCATTCTCGATCTTCAGGAGCAATACGAGTTCGCCAAAACGGACCCGACTTTCTGGGCCGAGATGGATGATCTCTGGGCGAACTACGTTGGCCGTCCGTCCCCGCTCTATTTCGCAGAACGTCTGACCGAGCGCCTTGGTGGTGCAAAGGTCTACATGAAGCGTGACGAGCTGAACCACACGGGCGCGCACAAGATCAACAACGTGCTCGGCCAGATCATTCTTGCGCGCCGCATGGGGAAAACCCGCATCATCGCTGAAACAGGCGCGGGTCAACACGGCGTTGCCACAGCGACCGTCTGTGCAAAGTTCGGCCTTAAGTGCGTCGTCTACATGGGCGCTCATGACGTCGAACGTCAGGCCCCGAACGTCTTCCGTATGCGCCTTTTGGGTGCCGAAGTTGTGCCCGTCACCTCGGGTCGCGGCACGCTCAAGGATGCAATGAACGATGCGCTGCGCGATTGGGTTACCAACGTGCGCGACACCTTCTACTGCATTGGCACCGTTGCTGGTCCGCACCCCTATCCGGCGATGGTTCGCGACTTCCAAGCGATCATCGGCAAAGAAGCCAAAGAACAGATCATGAAGGCCGAGGGCCGTCTGCCCGACACCATCATCGCTGCGATTGGCGGCGGATCCAACGCCATGGGCCTCTTCTATCCGTTCCTCGACGATAAATCGGTCGAGATCATCGGCGTCGAAGCGGGCGGCAAAGGCGTTGACGAAAAGATGGAGCACTGTGCTTCGCTTACTGGCGGGCGTCCAGGCGTACTTCACGGCAACCGCACCTATCTTCTTCAAGATGACGACGGCCAGATTCTCGAAGGCTTCTCGATCTCCGCAGGTCTCGACTATCCGGGAATCGGCCCCGAGCACGCTTGGCTCCACGATGTTGGCCGCGCAAAATACGTCGCGATCACCGACAAAGAGGCGCTCGCCGCGTTCCAGCTCTGCTGCGAGACCGAAGGCATCATTCCCGCTCTCGAGCCGAGCCACGCTTTGGGCCATGTGATCAAGCTGGCTCCGACGCTTCCCAAGGACCACATCATCATTATGAACATGTGTGGTCGCGGCGACAAAGACATCTTCACGGTCGCCAAACACCTCGGATTCGACATGAAAATCTAAAGATTACAGGCCCTTCGGGGCCTTTTTCTTTGCCCTAAACTTTGGTTTACGCCTCTAAACTCAGGATTATCCGCCCCAAAATAAACCTGCGTCCAATATCTTCTCCTCGCTTCTTGCTGCCATTTGGCTTCACGACCCAAGATGGGCGAACCCAAAATACTGAGGAGACTTCAAATGCGTAGATTTATTCTTTCAGCCGTATTCGCATCCCTAGCCGTCACGGCGCAGGCAGACGCGCTCACCGACAGCATTATTCAGGTCTGGGGTGCGGCGGGCTATACCAACCTTCAAATCCAACCCGGCGCGACCACTACCAAGGTGGAGGCTTTTATCAACGGCACCAAGGTCGAAGTGATCTATGACAACGCCACCGCCGCCGAACTCAAGCGTCAGGTCTATCAGTCGGGCACCGTGACTACGACAATCACTAACGCTGATGGCTCAACCACGACCGTGACGGCTGATGACAATGGCGGCAACCGCATCCGTACCCGTGACGGTGACGATGATAGCAACCACCATTCCGGCGTGGACGACAGCGGCCATCATGGCGGTGACGAGTCTCATTCAAGTTCAAGCGATGATGATCATGATGACGATCACCAAAGCGGGCGTGGTCGTGGCGGTGACGACGATGATCATGACGATGACCACCGTGGCCGCGGTAGCGACGACGATTGATTGTCAAAAAGGGTGACATTGAGCAGCGGCCAAAGCTAAGCTGGCTTTGAAAAGAGCCCTGCGCCATCGGCGTGGGGCCATTATGGATAGATTATGATCTCAATTCGCAAAACGCTTACAGCGGTCCTGATGCTCGCCACTCTTTCGCTTGGCCTTCCCGCCCATGCGGAGACGGTCGAAGAGTCTGTCGTGCGACAACTACGCGCCCAAGGCTTCACCGAATTCGAGGTCGAGCGCACTTTGCTTGGCCGCCTCAAAATTGAGGCCAAGAATGCGACGCTCGAACGCGAGATCGTCATCAACCCCACGACAGGAGAGATCCTTCGCGACTATTGGGAGTATCGCTCGGGCGGTAAACGCAGCTCGGGGAATATTGTGATCCCAACTGTCGGCAATACAAGCGCGGGGACGGTATCAGGTACGAGCGGTTCCAGCGGCTCTGGAACGACTTCAGCCACTTCCACAAGCAACACCGCAGCGACTGCAACGGTGATTTCAAGCTCCAATTCTGGCAGCAGCCACGACGATGATGAGGACGATGATCACGAAGAGTCGTCCAACTCGGGCAAGGGAAGTTCAAATAGCGGCCACGATGACGACCGCGACGATGACCGAGATGACGACAAGGGGCGCGATGACGATGATTGATCGTATGCTCTCCAGAGGTCGCCGCGAATGAGGCGTTCACTTCCCATAGCCTTCGCTCTCGCGGTTCAGATCATCTGTGCCGTCTTCTTCGTGTCGAATATTCTCAGCTCCGTGCTTGGTTTCGCCCCAATCTCGTGGCAACTGAGCGAATTTATCGAGTTGGGTGCGGCCCTTGGCCTTCTTATCGGAATTACCCTAGGAGCGATTGCTCTCCGCCGAACTCACAAGCGCGCAACACTTGCCGAAGACCGTCTTCGGCTCGCCTCGGGCGCTTTCCACGACCTCTTGGACGAGCATTTTGCGAATTGGGGTCTTACGCCAGCCGAACAAGACGTTGCTCTCTTCGCGATCAAAGGTCTTCCGCTTGCTGATATCGCCACAGTGCGCGCCACATCAGAAGGCACGGTCAAAGCTCAAATGAACGCCATCTATCGCAAGGCAGGCGTCACAGGCCGGCCCCAGCTTCTCAGCCTCTTTATCGAAGACCTCATGGACGACAGGCTTTTGCCCAACGCTACTCCGTCGAGTGCAGTTGCAGAACCGCAAGTGGCACCACTTGCAGAGCGCGCCGATGCGTAGCCCGTAGGTTCACCTTGGGGGCGCAGCCCTCATCGTGCGCCTGTAAGAACCGCGCCGCACAAAGGCACCAGCGGTCCCCTGCTTTGAGGCCCGGAAACCCGAATTGCGGGGCAGGTGTGGAAAGATCGTTCCCAACGTATTTTGAATAAGCCAGAAACTCGTCCGTCATAATCGCACAGACGGTATGGCTCCCCGTATCCTCTGCGCAGGTATCGCAGGCTCCACTCCGAAAATAACCGGTCATTGGCGCGAGTGAACACGCTTCAAGCGCACCTCCAAGCACGTTTTCTGACGGGTCTTTCTCGATCATTGCTCGCTCCTCTTTTGGGTCATCCTGCCCATAAGACGGCAATTTTCCTAGCGAAATTTATCCGCAAGTTTTTGAAGCGGGCTGCGATTATCCTCTGGTGCGGCCTCAGGTTCGACCTTTGGCTTGGGCGCAGCCTCGGACTTGGTGCCCTCGGACTTGGTGCCGGTCGAGGAACGTGGCGGCGAAACGCGTAGTGCAACAGCGTTCATGAACTTTGGCCCATCGCCATCGGCCAGAGCCGCTGCGCCATCGGCAATCCCGCGCATCATATCGTCAAGCCAACCCTCTTCGGCCTTGGCAAAGTCATGAAGCACATAGCCCGATACGCGATCCTTATGTCCCGGATGCCCGATGCCAAGCCGCACGCGGTCATAAGCCTCGCCGATATGCTGATGGATCGAGCGGAGTCCATTGTGCCCCGCATGGCCGCCGCCCGACTTGAGCCGACATTTACCGGGGGCAAGATCAAGCTCATCGTGGAAGACGACGACATCTTCCGACGTCAGCTTATGAAAACGCATCGCTTCACCGACGGACTGACCTGACAGGTTCATAAAGGTCTGCGGCTTGAGAAGGATCACCTTTTCGCGGCCAAGTCGGCCTTCGGTCATTTCCCCCTGAAATTTCGAGCGCCAAGGGGCAAAGCCGTGCTCCTCGGCAATACGGTCAACCGCCATAAAGCCGATGTTGTGACGCGTGCGGGCATATTTGGTGCCCGGATTACCAAGTCCGACAAAGAGTTTCATATCAACATCTTATCTGCGTGAGTCTGTGCTTTCCAGACCCAGCGTGCGTTGCGTTTATTTTACCTAAGTAATTGTTAATAAACAATAAATCTTCCCCGCGGGGAAGGTCTTGCCACAAATGCAAACGGGGCCCGAAGGCCCCGCGCAAATCCAGTGAAGGATCAGAGAAGAATTACTCTTCTGCTGCTTCGTCTTCGTTCTCAGCCGAACGAAGACCCGACGGAGCCGAGATGTTCGCAATAACGAAGTCACGCTCGATGGTCGGCTTAACGCCTTCCGGAAGGGTGACGTCCGAAATGTGGATCACGTCGCCGATTTCGCGGCCGGTCAGGTCCACAACGATCGACTCAGGGATGTCACCAGCAAGAACGTTTAGTTCGACTTCGGCGCGGACAACGGTCAGAACGCCGCCCTTTTTGATGCCCGGAGCTGCTTTGTCGTTGACGAAATCAACGTGGACAAAGAGGTTCACGCGGCTGGTGCGCTTAAGACGCATAAAGTCGACGTGGGTCGGAAGGTCCTTAACAACGTGACGCTGAACGCCGCGGCAGATCACGCGAACGTCTTCGTGACCTTCAACTTTGAGGTTGAAGAGCGTCGACATAAAGCGGCCAGCGCGAAGCGTGGTCAGCAGTTTGTTGAAGTCGAGGTTGAGCGGAAGGGGCTCTGCGCCACCACCGTAAACAACGCCCGGTACCAGTCCATCACGACGAGCTTGACGAGCGGCCCCCTTGCCTGTCCCCGTACGTTCCGTGGCGATAAGATCAGGAATCTCACGTGCCATTTGTATTCTCCATAAATAAAGGGGCCGCCCTCCAAGGGTGTGCGACCCGATGAAGCCGTGCCTATACGACCGATTCCCCCTTTTGAAAAGGGTAAACTGACCTCAAGCCCCAATAAAACAAGGGCAGCCCGTCTTGGACTGCCCTGAATTTGCTCTCGAAAGAAGGCGAGGCCTTATTGCCAACGCCCTTCGAAATCCTCAGGCACGAGAAGCACGTCGCGATCAAGGTCCTTAACGTCCCGCTTGCCGCAAAGCGCCATAGAGATATCGAGTTCCTTTTGCAGCACTTGAAGCGCCGTCGTTACGCCCTTTTCGC
Source organism: uncultured Aestuarium sp. (assembly GCA_964461315.1). Lineage (GTDB taxonomy): Bacteria > Pseudomonadota > Alphaproteobacteria > Rhodobacterales > Rhodobacteraceae > Marivivens. Next base: position 1,892 of record CAYWUN010000032.1, on the reverse strand, counting down.
CCATCGCGCCAAGGCCATAGACATAGGCGCGCCCGATCATGGTGCCCTTGGCACCAAGGGCGAGCGCCTTGAGAATGTCCTGACCCGAGCGGATACCGCTGTCGAGCCAGACCTCGGTCTGATCCCCTACAGCCGCCACGATGGACGGAAGCATGCGGATCGACGAGAGCGCCCCGTCAAGCTGACGGCCGCCATGGTTCGACACGATGATCGCATCGGCCCCAACTTCGACGCATTTCTTGGCATCCTCGACGTCTAGGACGCCCTTGAGGATCACCTTGCCGCCCCATTTCTCCTTGAGACGGGCAATCATCGACCAATCGAGACGAGGCTCGAACTGCTCTGCGGTCCAAGACGAAAGGCTCGACATATCGGTCGCGCTCTTGGCGTGGCCGACGATGTTGCGGAAGGTGCGGCGCTTGGTGCCAAGCATTTCCAGCCCCCAAGCCCATTTGGTCGAAAGGTCCATCATGGTCTTGAGCGTCGGCTTGGGCGGAGCCGAAAGTCCGTTCTTAAGGTCTTTGTGACGCTGGCCAAGGATCTGGAGATCAAGCGTAATCACAAGCGCGTCCACACCCGCGTTCTTGGCGCGCGCGATGATGTTGTCCACGAACTCCTCGTCCCGCATCACATAAAGCTGGAACCAGAACGGTGCTTTGGTGTGCTCGCGTACGTCCTCGATCGAACAGATCGACATGGTCGAGAGTGTGTAGGGCACGCCAAACTTCTCGGCAGCCCGTGCGGCCTTGATCTCGCCGTCCGCGTTCTGCATGCCAAGAAGTCCGACAGGGGCGAGAGACACCGGTAGCGAGACGTCCCGCCCAATCATGGTCGAGGCCGTGGTGCGGTTCGACATGTCAACGGCCACACGCTGGCGCAGACGGATCTTTTCAAAGTCCGATACGTTCTCGCGGAAGGTCTGCTCGGTCCAAGAGCCGGACTCCGCATAGTCATAAAACATCTTGGGCGCGCGACGCTTATGGAGCCGCTTAAGGTCGTCGATACATGTGATCACGGGCATGATAAAACCACTAATTATCTGAATTGGTAGTGAACCCTTACCAATTCATCCATTAGCCTGCAACAAAACTCTGGCTTTGCCCTTGTCATTCACACGAAATCCAGAGAGGTTTTCCCCAGAATTTATGGGGATTTTTATGGATACCATTATCAACGGCACTCTCGGCGGCATCATTGCTTTTCTCGCCACCACCTTGGGGGCCGCCTTTGTGCTGATCGGCAAGCCACTTTCGCAGCGCGCAAGCGACACGATGCTTGGTTTTGCGGCCGGTGTTATGCTCTCGGCGTCTTACTTCTCGCTGATTATCCCCGGTATCTCGGTTGCAGAAGAGCTTTGGGGGAGCACTGCGATTGCCGCCCTGATCGCAGCCGTGGGCATTGCCCTTGGCGCGGGGTTCGTCGCGTGGCTCAACTCGACACTCCCACACGAGCACTTTCAGACGGGACAAGAGAACGCGGACTCGAGCTCGCTCGCCCGTATCTGGCTCTTTGTGATTGCGATCACTATTCATAACTTCCCCGAAGGCATGTCGATCGGTGTGTCCTTTGGTGGCGACAATATCGCGCGCGGACTTTCAGTTATGACGGGTATCTCGCTTCAGGATATCCCCGAGGGTCTTGCCGTTGCGGTCGCTCTCATGAGTCGCGGCTATGGTCGGTGGAAGTCCTTTGGCGCGGCAGCCCTCACAGGGGCGGTAGAGCCTTTTGGCGCTCTGGTCGGCTCTAGCGCCGTGTCACTTTCAACGGGCATTCTCCCCCTTGGTCTTACGTTCTCGGCAGGCGCGATGCTCTATATCATCAGCCACGAAATCGTCCCCGAAACCCACCGCTCGGGCCACCAGAACCGCGCCACCACAGGCCTCATCTTTGGC